>CAYLXX010000012.1:0-27693 GCA_964387955.1 uncultured Gammaproteobacteria bacterium | reverse complement strand
CTTCCTTGTTCGGGATGGAAAAGGGTGGGGCCAAGTCGCTCAAGTAACCAAGGCATCCCTATTATAAAACATGTATAATTAAACTGCAATGGCAGACCCAGCTCCTGAGAAATCCGAGGCCATGAGTGCCTTTATCAACCACCCTAGAGCGACCTTTGAAGGGCAGTCTGATGGGGAATTTATCATACTGCTTCTTCGGGCTCATCCTGTGACTCAGCTCTCGTGGGTTCTCAACAGTATTTTTATGTTACTTATACTTATCGTACTTAATTTTTTCTTGCCGATTTTTTTGATAGTCGGGCAAATAATTTTTTTTAATGTATTTATCATCGCTCTTATTTTAAGTTATATTTGGTTTAATTTTTTGTCATGGTATTTCAATGTTGGACTCATCACCAATGAGCGCATTATCGATATAGATTTCAGTAGCGTTTTGTACAAAGAAGTAACAGCGACACGGGCAGATAAAATTGAAGATGTGACAGCTAAGACAGGCGGATATTTCAAGTCTTTATTTAATTACGGCAATATCTTTATTCAAACTGCAGGAACAGAGGAAAATATTGAGTTTCTCAATGTGCCATTTCCATCGCGAGTGGTAGAAGTTATTAATGACCTGATGACATAATATGGATTTTATAACTCTATTTAGTAGTTTTTCGGGACGAAGTTTTTTTGATATTTTTTTTAAAACGTTTGCGATACTTTTTTCGCTTATGTATCTTATTTACGCAATTATCCTTGGTAAACAAACGCAAGTCATGAATAATACGTTACGAGTAAATAGGTCGGGTTTATTTGGATTAATTTCTTTTATACAAATACTTGTAGGTGTATTGCTTCTATTATTGGCAATTTTTCTAATTTAATTCATGATACCATGCCAATTTTCTCTGTACTTAGGCCGAGAGAGCGAGAAAGGATATGCAGATTTTATTGCAGAAGATATTTTTTATTGTATCGTTGAAATTGAAGAAGGTTTCACTAAAGAACAAGGCAAAGCTTTAGCTGCAGACTTGAAAGAAAGAAGCAAAAAATCTCTCGAAAATTTATACGCCTTCGAACTTCTTATTACAGATGCAATCAAGCATCATAATTTGCCTGCTAATTTTTCGCTCGCTGCCATTTACAGAAAAGAGGATATGATTTATCTCAAAACAGCGGGCGCCGGACAAATTTTCCTTAATCGTGAAGGAGAGTTTGCTCGGATTATTGAAAAAGATAACAGTGCTTCGGGTCATGTGAAAAAAAGTGATTTTTTTATTCTGACGACTTCGCGTTTTACACAGCTTGTTGGTTCAGAAAAACAATTCAAAAATATTTTTACTGCTGATAATCTAGAAAAAAATGTCGAGGAGTTGACTACAAGACTTGAAAATCAAGAGAGTGAGGGGACCGTGGCCTTATTTCTTTTGTTTACTGAGCGCGAGCAGGCGGCGCAGGTGGCGACGCCGACTGCAGTAGTACAAAAAGCAGAATCGCCACCTGCGCCCCAAGTAAAATCACCTTCTTTTTTCTCCGGTATTAAAAATCAAATTCAATTACTTCAAAATCGAGCTAAGGATTCTCCTTTGAGAAGAATTTTTACCATCATTTTTCTTATCATTATTGTTGGCATTCTAATTTGGAGTGTTATTCTTGGAGTCCAGCGAAGAAATGAGTCAGAGCTTATCAAAAAAATTCAGGCTTCACAGGAAATTATCGATCATAAACTTTCACAAGCCGATGATGTAGCCGGACTCAATTCGCAAAGCGCAGTTATACTTATTACCCAAGCGCGTGATGAACTCACCCAACTTAAAAAAGCCATTGGTAACCGTACATTTAAAGAAGTCAGCGATCTTGAATCTAAAATTAAAGCCGAAGAGCAAAAAGTGACCAAAAAAGAAGAAAAAAGCTACGCGGAATTTTTTGATTTAACAGTTGACGATAAAAATGCGCGCGGCGATAAAATATTTCTCGACGGCGACGACGCTTTAATTCTCGATAAAAAACGCGGCGTTGTTTACGTTTTATCCTTATCTCAAAAATCTTTGGACAGTAGAACTGCGTCGGGTATTAAACAAGCAACGCTCGTGGGCAAGAATAATGATTTGATATATGTTTATATTCCACAATCAGGCGTTCATAGCATAGATGTAGATAGTAAAACTAAAAAAGTTATCGATGTAGATAGCGATTGGGGTACTATTCAAGCATTGAATATGTACGGCGGTAATATGTATCTTCTTGACTCAGGAAAAAGTGATATTTATAAGTACCCGACAACCGACAGCGGTTTTGGCACAAAAGTTTCCTATCTACGAGGTCAATCGGTGGACTTTAAACAAAGTAATTCCATGGCGATTGATTCATCTGTGTATGTTGGCTTCTCCGACGGCATACTCAAATTTACATCTGGCGCGACAGATACTTTTAAGACTTCTTTTCCCGAAGAAGGAGTGAATATAGTCAAAGTATTTACTGCAGAAGATCTGGATAATGTCTATGCCTGGGATAAAAATAAGAGTGTTTTGTATGTTTTAGACAAAAACGGTACCTATGAGAGACAAATAAAATCTGATATTTTCTCAAAAGCCAATGATTTCGTAGTCTCCGGTGATAATGCTTATGTTCTTACCGGCTCCAAAATCTATACAATATCGGTCAAATAAATTACTGCAAGAATTCGGACTCTGTTTTTTTAAGGGGATCAATATTTGCTTTACTAATTCGATAGAGATTATTATCGGCAATTTTTACTAAATAATAATCGCCTAGATTATAAAATTTCGCTTCTTTGATTTGGTCATCTTCCATTACTTGAATAGTAAACTCGGGTGAGGAAAGATTTTCTGGATTAATTACGATATCGTCGGCCTTGAGTGTTTTTAAATCATTAATAAAAAAACTAACACGCTCTTTGCCTAATTTTTTATCGTTAATAAACCAATCATTGTCATTGAACGTCAACTTTGTAGTTTCTTCGCCTTTAAAGGTAATGTTGTCCACTCGTGATTCGTCATTGACTATCCCAATCGACATATCTCGATAATCTTCAGGGGCAAATACATCGCTAAAACCTTCTGCAAGAAATACTTTATTTTCTTCGTCAATCCTTACGTAGTTGCGAGATAAATTAGTGCTGTTTCCGATATACAGTGAAAAGGTATTGTTAGATGAAACAACCGTGATTTTATGTGTTCCAATGCCATATTTTTCTTGATCTGATTTAGGTATCGAAACAACCTCATTTTTTTTCATGGTAGCGATACTTTCGAGCAGAGTATTAATGCGATCTTGATCGGCTTTGTAAAGCTGATTGTCTTTTTTCACGTACCAGACACTCTTTATTTGTATAAGTTGAGAGGTCTGTTTGCCATCGTCTATGCCAATTTCTTGCACATTATTTGCCTTGATAGCTGAAAGCATGGGGTTGCTTGTGTAAGATAAAAAATTAAATCGGTCCTTGGCTATAAAAATGCCTATAAAAAGCGACAAAGTAATGCCCATAGCCGCGAGTCGATCGTATGTTTGAGTTTTCATAAGATATAATTACCCCATATGAACCTAGCTTCTGCTACTTGGAGCGCTCCAATTTGTAATGTTTTATCTGGAAACTTGGGCGAGCGCTATGGAAAACCTCTCCTAGCCTGTGCGATTGATACATGGGTGATTTGCCGTGTACGCAAAGGGGGAGTGCAGAAATCTAAAAAACCTGAGTTTTTACATATTGAAATGGGTGTAAAAGACTATCTTAAACGAAAATCCATTCCATTTCAAGTCCCCCCCTATACACTGCAAATCACAGGCGCAAATGCAGCAAATTCCGTAGTTATTGTCGCTTGTATGCTCAATTTTTTTACGGGTAAAATTTTTCCAGTTGAGGAAATAAATAGACTATCTTTTTATATCGACAAAAAAACCAATCGACATGAGTTGGGTTACCTTTCAAGTGTCTCCTCATTTGGTGGTTTAATATATGCCAGAAGAGAATTTGAATTCCTTAAAGTAATTAGTCAACTATCGCTTAAAATCCCAAGAACATTTCTCAGGAACATTTTTTGTATCCATCATTCACAATTGATTCACAGCGACAAAAAATTCGGTCAACTATATAATAGAAATCCGCAAAAAATGGAAGACTACTTACAGATAATGGAAAAAAATACACGTAAATTGGTCGTTGCAATTGCTTCAGAGCAAAAACTAATTTTTAAGCAGGCACTGCAAAGCAATCAAACGATGTATGAAGAACTAGAATTAATGCCCGAGGGAGCGGCGCTATTTTTTTTAAATAAAAATGAGGCCCAGAAATATGCACGCTTACGCAAAATAAATCTCATTCCTCTTCAAGTGACGTACTCAGGACTCCGCCAAATTAAGGCTGAAAAGTAGGGATGACGAAATACCACTGACCGGCGGCATCTTTTTTCAGTATACCTAGCATATCTCCCGCAACCACTCCAAAGACTGTGAAAACAACAATAATCAGGACTAATCCTACGATTGCATATGTCATTTTCTGTTGCGCTTTGCTAACTTTCTCTTTATCTCCACTTGAAGTCACCCAATCAAAAGCTCCCCATAAAAGATAGGCAAGTACTGCAAATGAGGCAACTAGTAGGAAAGTATTTATCCCAAAAACAATCAATTTCGAAAGACCGACGATCGGATCTCCTGTAATAGGTCCCACCGGAGTAATAGTGCCGATGATGTCATTGACTGGATTTGAGTTTGCAAGTTGCATTAGATGGGTGTTTGTATATGTAATACGCTAGCCAATAACTTCACAAAAAAGTATGCAAAAACCATTATAACAAAACCGCCGATTGAGAACCCAAACGTTTTCTGAGCTTTTTTCAATTTTTCGGGATCTCCTCCGGCTGTAGCAAATGTGAATGCTCCATAAAGAAGCATGATCAGGAAAACAATCGCACCAACCACAGTGGCCAGAGGTAAGATGACATTTAAAAAAGTAGCGATGGAATCAAATTTGGCTATGGGGTTCTGCTGGGGATCTGAGAGATCTATTTGAGCGTATACCATTGTTCCCAGTCTAGTATAAACGTAAGATCAAGTCAATATTTTTTTCCCGCACAATTATTGCACGATGTTTTTTTTCCCGCTATAATGGAGATTATGTTTTCTCCTACCTACGTTATCACCAATAAAATCCTTATGCATATCGGTAAAATTGAGGCCTCTGAAGAAGTTATTCGCCATGCGCCTATTTTGCCTCTCTGGGAGAAGCAATTTAGAGAGGATGCAGTAGTGCGCCAGGTATACCACGGTACTCATATCGAAGGCAACTTACTCCATAAAGATGAGGCTAAGGATGTATTGCTTGGTAAAGAAGTGATTGCACGCCCGCGTGATATTCAAGAGATTATCAACTACAGAAGAGTTATTGAATTTGTAGACGATGAAGCAAGTCGAGAAATTGATAAAATCACAGAGCCGGTGATAAAAAAAATTCACAAAATGGTTGTGGATAAAATATTGTCGGTTGATCAAGCTGGTGAATATCGATTAAAGCAAGTAATTATTCGCAATTCACAAAACGGTGAGATCACGTTTCGCCCTCCTTCTTCGGTTGAAATACCATTTCTGATGCGCGAATTTTCTTACTGGTTGAATAAAGACGATGATATTCACCCTGTAATTAAAGCTGGTATTGCCCATCACGAACTAGTCAGAATTCATCCATTTATCGATGGCAATGGGAGAGTAGCTCGAGCAATCGCGACGCTGATTATGTTTTTAGGTGGGTATGACATACGACGTTTTTTTTCACTTGAGGAATATTATGATCGAGACGCAGCATCATATTATGCCAATCTCCAAAAAGCATCAAGCGGTGAACTTTCTCCATGGCTTGAATATTTCACACAAGGGGCCGCCATCGAATTCGAAAAAATTAAAGATAAAATACTCAAACTTTCGCGTGACGTAAAACTGAAAGAAAAAATTGGCGGCCAACAAATTTATCTTACAGAAAGACAAATTAAATTGATGGAATATATTCAAGAAATCGGCTATCTCCAAAACCAGGCTTTCACATCGGTTTTTCCCGATATTTCAGAAGATACAGTTTTACGCGACGTGCAAGATTTAATCAAGAAAAATTTAGTCAAAAAAATTGGCAGCACAAAGAGTGCTCGCTATGTTGCAGTTTGATACTATGAAATTTTCAGAACTTGCTAAATACATCGAGGAGATTGAAGTTACTTCATCGCGTCTGACGATTACTCATAAACTGGCCGAGCTTTTCAAAAAACTTCATGCAGATGAAATCGACAAGACTATATATTTACTCCAAGGAAGAATTGCGCCAAGTTTCGAGAAACTTGAATTTGGTATTGCCGAGAAAATGATTAATAGAAGTGTTATTTATGCACTTCAGCTTGACGAATCAGATTTTAAGAAAAGATTCGATAAAATCGGTGATGTCGGCAAGACTGTTGAGGAATTTAAAAAAGAAATTCACTCCTTTGACGAAAAAGATTTATCAGTAACTGAGGTTTTTAACGAACTTCATAAATTGGCAGAAGCATCTGGTCCAGGATCGCAAGATTTGAAGATGAAAATTTTGGCGCATTTGTTCAGGCAGGCGGATCACTTATCCTCCCGATACTTGGCTCGCATTCCTGCGGGGACTTTGCGTTTAGGTTTCTCAGATATGACTGTACTTGATTCATTATCTTGGATGTCCAAAGGTGATAAAAGCCTTCGGCCTGAGATTCAAGGAGCATATCACGTACGGCCAGATCTTGGATATATCGCCAAAGTCATGAAAGAAAAGGGCATCGAGGGATTGCATCACGTGAAACCGCATATTTTTACTCCGATTTTGATGATGCGGGCTGAGAGGTTGTCTTCTGGTAAAGAAATAGTTGAGAAAATTGGTGAGTCTATCATCGAGCCTAAGTATGATGGATTTCGTCTGCAAGTGCATTACAGTAAAAAAAACCACGAAGTTAGATTGTATTCCCGTAATCTAGAAGAAGTTTCACCGATGTATCCGGATATTGTTGAGGGAATTAAAAAGGAGATCAAAGCAGCGGAAATAATCCTTGAGGGTGAGGCAATCGGGTATGATCAAAAACATCATAAATTACTGCCGTTTCAACTTACTGTCCAGCGTAAACGAAAATATGATATCGAGGAAAAGGCTAAAGAAATTCCCCTCAAGTTGTTTGTCTTTGAACTTTTATATGCCGATGGTGTAAGTTATATCAACGAACCGTTTACAAAAAGAAGAGAAAAATTGGCCAATGTGGTCAATAAAAATGCGACAGCCCGCGAAAATACAGTCATACTTTCTCCTGATAATACTACTGATGACCCAATGAAACTGGAAGCACTTTTTGATACTGCAATTGCAGATGGACTGGAAGGAATTATTGCCAAAAAAATGACAGGAGTCTATCAACCAGGAGCCAGAGGATGGAATTGGATAAAACTCAAAAAAAGTTATGCCGCATCTTCTATCAAAGACACGATTGATTGTTTAGTTATGGGTTATGATTTCGGTAAAGGCAAACGAGCAGGCTTTGGTATTGGAGCTTTTCTTGTCGGTGTGTACAACGAAAAAAAAGATATGTTTGTGACTATTGCCAAAATCGGTACCGGACTAAGCGATGAAGAATGGAAAAATCTTAAGCTACGATCTGATAAATATAAATCCGACAAAAAACCGGCGCTTTACGATGTCGATAAAATGATGGAAGTTGATGTGTGGGTAAAACCCAAAACTGTGGTGGAGATACGAGCAGATAGTATTAGTCGCTCAACAATTCATACAGCAGGACGAATTATGAAGCCCTCCAAAAGCGGCGCGGCCTTTGACGTCGATGTGCAAGGATACGCACTGAGGTTTCCTCGACTTGAGAAATTTCGCGATGATAAACGACCAGAAGATTCAACAACATTAAAAGAACTTGAAAAAATGTTTAAGATGCAGAAGTAGCGTGACTGCGCAACATTTTGATTAATCTCCAAGGATATTCGATAAAAAAAGATCCAGGATTGGTTCGTTGCCTTCTTGATGATGTATGAGTGATAAGATGCGGATCGTACAATATTTTTCCGCCGTGCATATGTATATGCATTGCCAAATCCATGTCTTCATGTACTTTGGTTGGATTTTTGCAGGTCTCGTTTTTTATTGTATTCCACATATTTTTTGTGAGAGCTAGGTTCGTTCCAAGCATAGTCGAATAGCCGGTAATAAGTTTGATAAAAAAAATAAAAATTTTGTACCAAATCGCACCTCCAAACGGAAAATCATAAAAGTCCGATGGGCCAGTGAGTGCATCAATGCCTTTTTTTTCAAAATCTTCTTTGATTCGTTTCACCCAGTCGGGAGATATGCGAGTATCGGCGTCGTATCTGGCGATGATGTCAAATTGCGCATGATCGAATCCATAATCGCGTGCCTCTATAACATTTTTGAAATCTCTTTTAAGGTGTTTAACAGGAAAATTTTTAATGATTGATTCTGAATTGTCAGTCGAATTGCTATCAACGACAATTACTTCATCGGCTGGAATTTCTTGCTCCAGAAGGCATTGCAGGCAAGCGCCGATATTTTTTTCTTCGTTATGTACTGGGATAACGACTGAGATTTTCATACACTTTTAAATATTTTAAATGGAATGCCGTGAGTAAACAATGTCCTAATTGTTCTTGATTGATATTCGATAAAAAAAGATGTGGGATTGTGTTTGATGCGTCGAGCAGAAATTTGAGCTATAAATTGAGGATCGTATTTGATGACTCCGCCGAGGCGATGGATATGTATTGCCAAATCAAGATCTTCATGCATTTTTGTATCATCTGTGCACAAGTGAGGCGAAACCCGATTCCAGATACTTTTTGTCATGGCCATGTTGGGACCGTTTAAGGTGTTGAATCCTTGTATGAGATGCATAAAGGAAACAAAAAATTTCGAAAAAAGAATTGGTTGTAAAGGGGCATCATAGAAATTAGCCGGCCCTGTCAAGGCGTCGATTGTTTGTGCCTCGAAATTGGCCCTCATTTTTTTTATCCAATTTCGAGGCACCTTGGTATCGGCGTCTATGCGTCCCAGAATATCTCCTTTAGCCTCATCAAATCCAAGCGCGCGAGTACGAGCGATGCCAGGCTCTTTGACATAGAGAAGTTTGACGGGGAATTCTTTGACAATTTCTACGGTTTTATCAGTTGAACCATTGTTGACGACAATGATTTCATCGGCAGGTTCTTCCTGATTAGTCAGATCGGTTAGACAATTTCCAATATAGTCTTCCTCATTTCGTACCGGTATAATGACGGAAACTTTCATCTTATATGCAGTATGCTATAATAAATTACAATTTACAAGGCTCTATATGCACTTTTTCTCAGTCATAATTCCTACTTTAAATGAAGAGAAATATCTTCCGCGCTTACTCTCTGATCTTGCCAAACAAGCGTCTAGAAATTTTGAGGTGATTGTTGTCGACGCATCTTCCGAGGATAAAACCCGAGAAGAAGCCAAAAAATTCGCTGAACATTTTCCTCTGACCATCTCCATGACTGATAGGAAAAATGTTTCGTATTCACGCAATTTTGGCGCTCAGCATGCAAAAGGAGAATATTTAGTTTTTCTCGATGCTGATTGCCGGATCAGCCCTGGCTTCACAAAAAATTTACATCGGGTGATACTCAAGCGCAAAGGCCTCATGTTTATTCCTTATCTATTGCCAGAAGAAAATTCTTCCCAGGCCAAAATTCTCTTTGAATTTGTCAATTTTTTCATAGGTTTATCCAATAATACAGGCAGGCCGTTTTCCTCAAGCGGTAGCATGATTTGTGAGGCGGATTTTTATAAAAAAATTGGCGGTTTTAACGAACACCTGTTTATTGCCGAAGATCATGACATCATCTATAAATCTCTCCAGTGGGGAGTACGAGCTAAATTTTTGCCATCGATAAAGATTAAATTTTCCTTAAGAAGAATGAAGAAAGATGGCCAGCTAAATATGATGTATAAGTACTTCCTTGTGTCAGCTCACCTGATATTCCGAGGTAATGTGAAGAAAAAAATGTTTGAGTATGAGATGGGCGGCCAAAGATACAAGGCGCTTCCAGTGCCTAAAGAAGTCAAAAATTATTCATTTGAAGATTTTATTCACAAGTCCAAGACACTTTTCATGAAGATTCTCCACGAAGAAAGAATTTAAATTGTGAATATCGAAATGATGGGGAAGTGATCTGAGAAAAATAAGTTGACGCGCTCAGTTTTTTTAAGTTTTAAACCTCGATACAAGATATAATCTGCCTTAAATTTGAAAGGGATAATTTTTAAAAATCTAAAAATTGAGGTGTAATACAGATTGTTTGTCGCTTCTTTAAGGTTATATTTGGCAATTATTTGTTCAAACTTCTTCCGTCCATAGGAGTAATTAAAGTCTCCAGTGATAATCACATGGTCTTGAGCTTCAAATTGTAAATCTCCCAGAGTCTTTTCAAGCTGACGAGTACGCGCTTTGTTGGTGGCTTGATGAGCTGTCAGATGCAGATTGTATACAGTAAAGGCAGTTTTCTCCTTTTTAAACTCGGTTTTTAATACAGTGCGCGGCTCATTGACACCGCGCAGTATGCGTAGCACCACTTCATAGTAGCTTCTGGGGATGTCAAATACAGAGGAAGAGGTGAATGAAAGCTTTTTTTTGTTATAAAAGGTCGCCTGGCCAAAAACACGCCCAAACTTGATGAATGAATTGGAGTAATCTGCCAGGGAATAGCCGTATGGTCTCAGAGCTGTCAGGTTGTCATCGTTGGTTTCTAGCTCCTGCAGGCACACAATATCAGGCTTAACTGAGTTCAAAATGCCGCCGATATCTTTAAGTGCCTTGCTGTAAAGCACGTTATAACTAAGGACAGTAATGGTCATGGATATACATTATACCGCTTAATTGCGGCCAAGATCTTATTATACCTGATTATCTATATTCTATAGGACGACTTATAGTAAAGCCCTTTATTTCTATAGGTCTTGACAATAGACAACTCATAATCTACTATTGTTTCAATGATCAAATTATTCTTCCGAAAGCCTGAAGCTCAAGTGAGGAGAAAAGAGCGTATGAAATTCGCTAAGGAGCAATTTAGGCAGTTGACGAAGAGAAATCTCGCTATTCCTGTAAAGATTCTTGAGTTATAACCAAAAAAAGAAGAGCATCACTACCGCTCGTTTATGGGTACGACGAATAGTAATGCTCTTTTTTTCCTCGTTATAAAAACGAGGATAATATAAAACCTTAGCAGACTGAATAAGCCTTGTCAATAAGGATCATTTTCGTGTCTTCCTGGAGCCCCAATTAATTACTTACTTTATACAAAGATCCGCGTCCATTTGAAGAAGTGAAGATTTTCTTGCCAATTTTATTGAATTTGAGCTCATTAATGTTGGTGTACTTTTGTCTCTCAAGATTGGATATGATGACATACTGTACATGAAATTTATCAAGCAGTATTTTGGTTTGTGCAAGATCCGAGGATTCATAAATGGTGTTAATGTCAGGTATTCTGATGCCTACTACATCAGATGAGCCTCTCCAAAGCCATTCGTGCACCCACCACCCGGCTACTGTAGGATGGCCGGTATAGGCCGATATAACATCGTAATCTGTATACGAATCTCCTTGTGCTTCCAATATCACCGATTGATCTTTGATATTGTTATTTATATACGTGATCAAATCTTTATCTTCAGGATAGGTAGTTGAAAGCCAAGTTGAACCATCGAGATTAACAGGTCTATTGAGATTGCCATAGTATGAAGGGAATGCAAAAAATGGATACACAAATATAAAGCAGAATATAACTATGAAAATGCCTTTGTAGACCCATTTAAGAGGTTTTTCGAGAGACAAAATGAGATAAAATGTGTAGGTGGAGGCAATCCCCATCATGATGAAAGCTTGATACCCAAGTTTAAACATGGTGTTGGCTCTGAAATGTTGCGGATAAATATCCTTAAAATAGAAAAATTCGGGAAATATCAGAAGGCACGTGGAAAACGCAAAAAGAACAAGGATAAAAATATCAAGCGGCGTATGCTGGCGATTTTTTTTCAGTAAGATTGAGAAAAAGAGGATGAAGTTGATGAAAAAAAATCCCCAAAGTACAAATAACATCCAAGGCGCCGAAACCTGACAATTGCCTTTCTCAAAAAGAAATGGCCCAAATTTCTGCATATTGACCAGTGCTTGAGGTGCACAGTTAACGCCGATACTTGAGACAATCGATTTGAAATTGATCGAGAATGGCAGCATAAAAACAAAAACCGAAACGAAAAATGCTCCAGCATGTATAAAAAACCTCTTAGAAAATCTAAAAAGTATAAAAAATATGATAAGCGTCACTCCTGAGTAGATCAATAAATCCCAGGCATTGGTCATATAATGTACTGCAATCATGAACCCCAGAAATATTGCCCAAGGAAGGCTTTGTTCTCGAAGCAATTTTTGGAAGAAAGTAGTTTTTTTCTCCCGTTTTTTGCTCGGCGGAGCAGAATGATAAAATGTTAAAAAGAAATTAATTAACACGGCCAGTGTCAACAGTACAAACGGTATATCAAAAACATGCCCGTGAAGATCCGCCACAACATATGAATACGAAGGAAATTCGTGAATGGTGAACGGGATGAAGCGAGTGGCATTAGGGTACCAATAGCTATGAGGGTTAAAACCCGACAAGATTTTCCAGAAGGGAATCGGACTTTCGTTAGGGTACCCTTTGGTAAATAGATAAATAGTATGCAGATTTCCGCCAAAATTGACGATATAACTACCTATGATGCCGATAAAATATTTTGTAAAAGGTGAGTGTTTGGCTTGTTTATAGAAAGATTGTGTGAGGTGAACAAGATTGGCGCACAACGAAAAAACAATCGTGATTGCCTGAGCAAAAATTGTCGCCAGAATCAAATTGTAGCCGACAAAAGGGGAGAGGTTGGTTAATTTCATCAAGAAAGCGCCTGTCAAATGACCAAAATAGTAGTAATTGATAGGGTAGCCTTGAGGGTGAGTGGGATCGGCTGAATACCACATATCAAGCGGCGGAAAAAACTTTGAGTGCAATATGGAGTTCATGAAGCCAAAATCCATAAATTTCTCAAGTCCCCGTATCGAAGGTTCTTGCCCGCGAACAATCGCTAAAAAAAGTAAAGCCGCAAAAAAAAGAACTTCCTCAAAAATAAGCGGAAATTGATCTCGAAAGGGTCTTCGTAAAAAATCTTTAATACTATTATCGCGTTTTAAGATTTGGAAATTCACAATCGCCGCAACAGCAACGAGAAATAAGAGGGAAATCTGAGAAAAAGGGAGTAATTTTATTGTTCCCAGGAAAAAAGTCGCGTACGAAAGAATCAAGATAGCAATGGTTTTGGAAAAAGGATACCCAAAATCAAAAAATTTTCCAAACATTTTCTTGGTAGTAGGGAAAAAAACAACGCCCAAGATAAAAAGAAATATCCACCAGATGAAAGCGTCAATAAACCAGGCCATATTATGGTATTATATACGAATGGAAAAGACGTTTGTTCCCTCCATTCACGAAAGTGCATTATACACGTTTTGGGAAAAATCTGGGTACTTAAAACCTGATAAAGGAGAGCCATACACGATTTTGATGCCGCCTCCCAATGCCAATGCTTCTCTTCATGCAGGCCACGGTATGTATACAGTCGATGACATCATGATCCGGTACAAAAGACTGCGCGGATTTGCATCACTTTGGATACCAGGCGCCGATCATGCAGGTATCGAGACGCAATTTGTGTACGAAAAACATCTCGCCAAACAAGGTAAATCTCGTTTAGATTTTGACAGACAGACGTTATATGACGATATTGCTACATTTGTAAAAGAAAATTCCGGTCTTATTTTTGATCAATTTAAAAAATTAGGCTTTTTGGCCGATTGGAGTCGTAGTGTATATACCTTAGATACACATGTTTTGACCCGAGTTTTTGAAACATTTAAAAAAATGCACGAAGAAGGCAAAGTTTATCGAGGTGAGTATATGGTGAATTATTGTACTCATGATGGCACTTCTTTAGCCGAGCTTGAAGTCGAGCACGTTGAGCGAAAAGACCCTTTGTACTACATGAAGTATGGCCCATTTACTCTGGCGACAGTGAGACCAGAAACTAAATTTGGCGATACCGCCATTGCAGTCAATCCTCATGACAAAAGATATCAAAAATGGATTGGTCAAGAAGTTGAGGTGGAAGGCCTAATTGGTACATTTACATTAAAAGTTATTGCCGACGACTACGTCGATCCTAAATTTGGCACTGGTGTTGTAAAAGTCACTCCTGCCCATGATCCGAATGATTACGAAATGGGTAAACGACATAATTTAGAGGTTAAAAGCGTTATCGATTGGACAGGAACGCTTAATGAACACACTGGTCCTTATAAGGGAATGAAAGTTAAAGCAGCGCGACAAAAAATTGCCGAAGATCTTGAGAAAAAAGGCCTGCTTGTAAAAGTAGATCACGATTATACTCACGCAGTTGCAATCTGTTACAAATGTAAGCACGATCTTGAACCAATGGTTATGCCCAACTGGTTTTTGAGCGTTGCAGAACTCAAAGCAGATGTGATTGACGTAGTTAAAAAAAATAAAGTCAAATTTCATCCGAAAATAGGCAAGAAATTGATGCTCGATTGGCTGGAAATTATGCACGATTGGCCAATCAGCCGGCAAATTGTGTGGGGGATCAGAATTCCTGTGTGGTATAAAGTTAATCCCTCAGCATCAAATATCACAGTTTGGTGGATTGATGCAGGTGGAAACCGCCAACAAGGTAAAGTTAAAGAGTTTTTAGACAAAAGCATCAAATTATCAGAAATTGAGAAAGGTTTACAAAAAGTTTATGCGTTAACAGGTACTTCGAGTCCAGAATACGTGATTTCATCTACGAAACCAGGCGATGATTACTTGCCGGAGACTGATACGTTTGACACTTGGTTTTCATCTGGGCAATGGCCGCTTGTTACGTTGCATGAAGATGAATATGTCGCGCGATACCCGACAGACTTGATGGGCACTTTGGTAGACATACTTAAATTCTGGGTATCGCGCATGATCATGTTTTCTCTGTATGTTCGAGGAGAAGTACCATTTAAAGACGTATATCTCTGGCCGATGGTGACTGACGCCAAAGGTCAAAAAATGAGTAAAAGTAAAGGTAACGTAGTTAATCCGATTGAGTTGGTAGACAAGTACGGCGCTGATGCGTTTCGCGCCTCGCTGTTTTTTGAAGTTTCAGAGACCGGCAAGGTCAATTTATCAGATGCGAAGCTCATTGCCATGCGTAATTTCACCAATAAAATCTGGAATATCGGCCGATTTTTGCAAATGAATAAAGAATTTATCGAAAAAGGCACCGCCTCTCCCAAAGAGCACAAAGAAATTTCCTCTTTACAGAAAGAGGCAGGAGAGCTGAAGAAAAAATATATTACTCACATGGAGTCGTATAAACTTTCATATGGATTCGGTGAGTTGTATGAATTCATCTGGCATCGCTATGCCGATCACTATATCGAGCAGTTGAAAGATGAGCTTAAGAATGGTAATATTAAGGCTCTTGAAGTATTACGAGAAGTCTACCTCGATAGCCTCAAAATGCTTCATCCGTTTATGCCTTTCGTCACCGAGGCTATCTGGAAAATTTTTCAGGGTGAAAATGAATCGATATTAAACAATCAGTTATAATTATCTTATGAAAAGAACATTTCAACCTAAAAAGAAAAAGCGCATGAGGAAACATGGTTTCTTGAAGCGTATGCGCAGTGCTGGAGGACGTAAAGTCATGAAGCGCCGACGTGCCAGAGGAAGAACTAAATTATCAGTCTAATCGATGATGGGCAATATTTTTTTTACAGTCTTTCAACAGCCAATAGTTAATCTCTTGGTGTTTTTTTATCATATATTTCTGGCGATTCATCTGCCAGGAGCATTTGGATTTGCAATCATTGCGCTGACTGTTTTAATCAGACTTCTTTTGCACCCTTTCTTCAAAAGACAGATCGAAACTGCCAAAAAAATGCAGGACATGAAGCCGCACCTTGATGCACTACAGAAGAAACACAAAGGAGATGCTAAAAAACTCCAAGCAGAGCAACTCAGGCTATATCAAGAAGCAGGTATTAATCCGGCGTCGGGTTGTCTGTTTATGGTTGTACAGATCCCGGTTTTTATTGCACTTTATAATACTCTTAATTTATTCTTGCATAGTTCAAATGCCGAGGCGATCGCCAAAATCAATCAAATGCTGTATTTTCCGGCCTTACATATCACTTCGATTGACCCCTATTTTTTGGGTTTAAACCTCACTCTTGTTCCTGCCAAAGCAGGCGGAGTTTATTTTATTTTGCCGGTTATAACCGCAGTGTTGCAATATTTCCAAGCCCAAGCCTCTATGCCAGTTACACCTAAAGAAGAGAAGCAGATTGTAAAATCTGCTGAGGGAACGAAGAAGGAAACTGCCGCAGACTTCCAGTCAGCTATGAATACTCAAATGAAGTATATTTTCCCATTACTTATCGGCTGGTTTTCGTATACATTACCCGCAGGTCTTTCGCTCTACTGGAACATCTTCTCGATTTTTAGTATAATTCAATATCGTAGTATTCATAAAAAAAAGTAAATTATGAGCATCACAGACACAATTAAAACAGAGGCCGACACACTTCTTAAAAAAATCGTTGACACATATGAGATAGAAGTCACCGAAGAGGATGAAGTGTATCATGTGATCATCAAAACCGAAGAAGGCGCACCCACCGTCATCGGTCGCCACGGCGAAACGATTCGAGCTCTCCAGAAAATTCTTGAAGTGATCATGTATAAGTCGCAAGGTGAGCCAGTGAGTATTCTCGTCAATGTCAATGACTATCGCGAGAAACAAAGAGAGCGCTTAGAAGGCATTGCTTCACAACTTGCAGATAGAGCTAAAACTTCGGGTAGACCATCGTATTTTAGAGGATTGTCAGCCTATGAGCGCAAGATGGTGCATGAATATGTCACAAATAACCATCCAGACTTAACTACTTATTCTGTGGGAGATGGTCGAGATCGTCAGTTGGTGATCGACCAAAAAGGCAATGAGCCCAAAGAAGAGTCCTCAGAATCATAATTCGTTCTCCTGGATTCTCCTCTTTTTTCTGCCTATCCTTATAGCTTTTGATCTTATATATTACTTCCTGACTCGTAATTCGTGCCTAGAATGCGGCAATATGTCATATTTTATCCAGAATTCCTCTTTAACTGCTCATCTACTTTCGCAGGCCTACTATTTCTTTCGACCACGAAATTAAGCAGATTGACATGGGTATTAAATCTGCTATACTATAGGACAATACGGTGAAAATGGTGGATGTCCATAAGACATGGACGGTAGGCATTGTCAATTAAAAATTGTTACAATGAATCCTATGAGCGCCACATCACACGAGAGACCAGGAGAAAATAAAAGGGAAAATAATTCCCGGAATTTTAAGTCTGAAAAAAAAGAATTCGAGCGTGAATTCGACCAGGACATGGCACCAGTTTTCGGTGGTTCTGATGCTAACCTCACTAAAATAGTTGACGAAACTGCGAGAGAAAATAAGGCTAGAGAACTTATTGAAGCCTTACATAATGCTGATACAAAAACCAAGTTAAACCTACTTAAAATTGCTCTTAAACAAAATCAAAATTCTTCAGATGAAATTTCCAAAGCAGTGCGACGGGCATTAATACGACTTCTACGAGGTATAACACGAAAGGTTATTGAAAGAGCAACTGACTCCAAAAAACAAGCTCTTCTTGAGAAACTAGCTACTTTGGAGATTACTGATCGCGAAGCTGCATATTTATATGAATTCATAGAGAAATACTTTAGCGATGATTCAAAAACAATTGAAATAAATGCAACAGGAAATCGATCGGAATTTGAATCTGACATTTTAAATATTAAGCAGGAAGCACCTGATATATTTCATACTCTTGTAAGTATTCTTACAGATATCAAGCAAGACATAGGACTTTCGAACGAGGCAATTGAGAAATTAGTCAATTATGCTAACGAACCACCAATTCGTCATCGATTAGGTGAAATGGATCCTGCAAGAAAAGAAGAATTTTTACGTATTTTGAATAAGATCGAAGGAGCATTTGTTGATACTCCTGAAGATAGAAAAGCCAAAGCTCTTGTGATGAATTACATAATGACTCCCGATCCAGATGCTCTAGCGCAATGGGAGAAAACTAAACCAGAAGAATTAAAAACTAGTGTCATGGGTATACTGCAATCAAGGCATATTGTTACTGCTGAAAATTTTAGTAATTTTTATAATTTAGCTCGCGAATATAGAGACACAGGTGAATTGGGCAGATATCTTGAAAGTTATTCCAATGAAGACGTACAACAAGGCATACAGCAATTTGATGAGCAAACAGTTTTTCAAAAGCTTTTTATAAAAAGAGTCAATGCCGATGGAACTGAAATGTTTGTTTGGAATGAACAAAACACCAAATTTTTTGAGAGAGCAGCACAGAGAATGATTAACGGATTGTTCGAGAAAATTGACGAAAATCCAAATGCAGAGTTTAGAGAGCAATTCAACGATCTTATCGAAGGACAGGTGATGAGGGCCATTGCCGATAGATTTTTCCAGTTATCAAACTCCGAATTTATCAAGAAGAAATTATCTAACAACCCCAAAGAGTATGAGGCGTTCAATAACTTTCTTAGAAGGCGCTTAGTGTTCCAGATGCATCTTGAGAGAAATCATCGTGAACTTTATCATAATATAGTCAATATTTTCACTGCAGTGCCTGCAGAAAAATGGGCCGGGTATTTATCACGTATTCCGATATCAGAACTGTCTAATTTGACAAAAGATCCGGTAATCAATGAGGCGTTGGAGCTGTGGAAAACATATCTTCAAGAAAGATTGATGCGCAATGACAATAAAATTCCTCCAGATTTATTAGGCGGCGGCATCCAACGAAGAGATGAAAAAGGCGACCTTCTCAGAGAGCATGAGCAGATTTATTCATTTACCGAGCGGGATGATTTCGTCAAACGATTGAGAGATCAAATATTTATCTCCACTGGCCGTATGCCAGAGCAGTGGGAATTGGACCGGGCGTATTCACTGGCCAAAGGTATGACGGCTTTGACTATGGAGATGTCTGGTGTACTCTCCAATGCCAAAGTGACCGAGTCCTACGAGTCCATACCTTTGGCCGACATCATTTCCAAACATAATCCAAGATTCTTATGGGGATGGGGCCGCGGCGGTAGACCTGAGCTCATGAAGACCTCCGCGCTCTACATGATCAAGATGAGATTGATGACTAAGCAGGGAAGTTTTAAGCAAGTATTACAAGAGGGTTGGCGCGATCGCTGGATACCTGAGGAGATAGTGAGATTGGGAAATCAATTCGAGAAACAGGTCGAAGATTTAGACACCACAGATCCGGCAAAATTTCACGAAATGATAGATAGGTTCAGTCAATATATTTTTGATCACGACACAACCTGGGCAAAATTAATCCAAAAAGTAAGCATGGGAGATTGGTTGAGTCAGGGCGGTTGGAGAATATATGGCGTGAAGGAAGTTTGGAAAGAATTCCATCAAGGTGAAGAGTGGGGTAAAGAAAAATGGGGAGATATTTATGACTTTTTCTACAAACAAATGGGCGTGACTCTAGGATTTGCTTTTGCCGAAAGCCGCGCCAATGAAGAATCTTTACTGGCACTCGCCAATATTCCAGATAATCTTAAAAAACTTAATACTCCAGAAGCCAAGTATGAATTCATCGAAAATATGAGGAGAAAATTACTAACTGATTTAGGGGATCAAACTGATATAGGTAGAGATGAGCGGGAGAAAGAGAAAATCGAGTGCCTGCTTAATGGAGTTAAACGCACTATTAGTTTCCATGAATTTCAGGAACACAGAGTGGATGCCATACGAGGTGATACTTTCTATCATCTTTTGCTCAAAGATCCTCTGGCTTTTTTAAATAATTTAGGCCAAATTATACCGTTCTTACAAGACGGTCAAATTGATGGTGAAGACGCCGGTAAATTCTTTTTTGACCATGCGAGCCAAAGCGACATAAAAACCGGAGCTGGTCAAGATAAATTTGGGAGATTTCATAATTATTTTCTCGAACGATTTGCTACCACGTCCCAAGAGGCTAACAAAGAAAGTCAGCAAATGCTCAGAAACATCATGGATTTTTATACGCATCTTTATAAGGAAATGAAAGTTTATGATGCCCCCACTGAAAAAAAAGACAGGTATCGTAATCAAGCGAGAGATCTTTTATTTAAATATCTTTCCACCGCTCACGCAAAGGCCGCAAAAGTAGAAATAGATATTCAGGCCGGTAAAATTAAGAATCTTTCGCGGACTCCCGGCGAAATTGATCCACGAGATATCATATCTGATGAGGAATATAATCGTTTTCTCACTACACCTTATGATCCCGAAAAACCCGAGGACGAACATAATCAAAAAGCGGCTGCTGCAAAAATCCGCAAACTACTTTTTGAAGATGGTTTGATCAGTCGATTCAAAGATCATGTGAATAGTAATGCAGGATATTTTGGAGAAGTTAAAGACGGTAAAGCCGATCTTGGTTACACAAATGGTTTCTTCCAGAGATTAGCATTTACCTGGTGGAGACGAAATAATATTTCTGTAATACCTAATGGTGATCTTAACCACGATCTCTTGTTTAGAGCAGTGCATAAATCAGGTGAGGATCAATTCTTCCGCACCTATGGCGCTATGGATACATTGGGTAAAGTACAGACTGAAGTTATGAAGCTGTACAGCCGGTTGAAGAGAGCATCGGTGAAAGAAAATGCCGGTATGTTTGATGTGCTTGAAGATGTTTTAAAGGCTCATAGTCAAATCAAAGAACTTGAACCTTTTATAGGTCAGCAACCGATGAGAGAAATCCAATATTATTATTCAGTCGTTGTGGCGAGATACTTTCAAGAGAATTGGATTAAACGTATGCCATTTCCAGTAAGCGCAATAGCCAGACCACTTATTCTTGGTAATTCTACTTCGATGTCTAAGTTACTTTATAGGCATAGAGCACCAGAATTTAGCTCAGATCAACTGCGTGAATATGCCCGGTGGCTGCGTAAAGAAGGCTGTCTAAATTCGTATGGCTTATATTCATATGAGATGTTTCTCAAAGAACTGGGAGTTGACGATAAAAGATTTTGGCTTACAGAAATGGGTCCCAATCTGGCCATATATTTTACGATGTTTATACTTTTTGAATATATTAAGGAAGCATTTGAGGAAGAGGTACAAGAAGAAAATAAAAAGAAATAACTTCACAGTTGCGTTTTAGCCGTGCTTGTTGTCTAATTAATACATAAGATGAAAAGAGCACTATTATTAGTTGTCCTTTTTCTGAGCTTTTTTTTTGTTACTTCTGCTACGTACGCTCAGGAGACGCCTAATACACCTACACCGACCCCTTTTATTTGTCCTGACAATGTTATTCGTCCCACAGTATTTAATGTAAAAACAAACAATGCCAATGAATATTACAATACATGGCACGTGACTGATTTTTTACAAGCAGTAGAAAGTGCTGCCCGTTGCCAACTTTCAAGTGATCAAAGAAATCAATTAACAACAGAGTTTACCGCCGATCACACGCCGACTGCTACACCAGGCGGAGCTACCCCGACACAGTCACCGAGTACTACATCTACTTGTGGCACTTTGAATAATACTTGTTGTAATGAACTTCCCAATGTCAATGATAATACTAGCGTAGGTCAAGACGACTTTTTTTGTATAGACCTGCTTCTTACAAGATTTTGTTTAAGTTCGATTGTCAATGGTGTATCGACATTAGTTGGTAGTACTATTGGATTGGATAGTTTAAGTAAAATAGGTAGTTGTAAGCAATATCAAGTTGATCAAAACGGTAATCCATATCCAGACAGTTATAATCCAGCACCGCTTGTAGAAGATGGAGTCCCATATACATTAATACCTCAGCATGAAGATGACGGAAGCTGTACTTGTCGCCGAGCTGATGGTATCGAGTCGATAAAAACCGAATATTGCGCTCGATATATCGGATCATCTATTCGTACCAAAACAGATAAGCCAGTGACAGTAGGAGAGCTTAAGAGCTCGCCTGAGTATAATCATTGTACAGACTGTTTTTCACTAGGAGGTCATTGGTCTGCGCTGGGCTGTATTTACACCACGAATTGGCCGGTATTTATCCAGCAAAATGTTTTGGGGTTGGCGGTAAGTTTGGGAGGAATAGCGGCGTTTATTTGTATTCTCTACGCGGCATTTGTGTTGCAAACTTCGGCCGGTAATCCGGAGAGAATCAAGAATGCTCAACAACTACTCACTTCATGTATCATGGGGCTGATGCTTATTATCTTCTCAGTCTTTATACTCAGACTCATCGGAGTAACCATACTACATATACCTGGGTTAAGTTGATGAAGTGAAATCAATAACTGCTCTTATGACTTAGCTGCGCCAGAGTTAGAAGTTGTATCAGCGCCGAGAGATGGAAGTGGAGGAGCTTCAGCGGGTTTCTTACCGCCCCGATTAGCTATACCTCCAAGAAGTTTGCCAAATGTTCCCTGTAATCCTCCCTCATGTGCTTGACCATATCCCAACCACATCACTCTCAACGATTGTACTTGTGAAGCTAAGCCTAGTCCACCACCAACCGCAGCCGTTGCGCCACTGAAGAATGCGCCTAAGTTAAGAGCGCTGGACATAGGCTTCACGCCAGTCATCTCTTTAAACATCTTAATAAATTCTGGTGACATATAAAGTAGCGCCATAGCAATGATAGTTTTGAAAGCATTACTCTCGAAACCGTACGTAAATGGAGGTTTCCAAAGCGTGACATCGGCTGGAGTACTCATAACAGCTTTAGAGGCAAGTACAAGTAAAAGAAATATCGGAAATGTCGATAAATGGAGTGTAAGGCTTTTGAGCCATGAAGCAAACGCTGACCTTCCTGGTAGCACTTCAAGCGCAAGGATGGCCGGAGCGAAAATAATCAAAAGAAGTATTTGCACATACACCGATAAAAACATAAAAAAAATCCGGAAGAAAATAAAAAGTAAACTAAACATCAATATTAACCAGATGATAGCTTGTGTTAAGAAAGGAGCTAAAGTATTACTTATTGCACCACCTAGGACAACAATGATCAGTGCTGCTATAAGGCTGATTACAGGCATGCCACCATCTTGCGTTTCTTCTGCGAATCGTTTCAAAAAAGAAACTCCCTTTAAACTTGATTTTATGCCTTCAAATAAAGCTTTAATATTAAGATTCTTTGGTTTAAATCCACCATTAGGATGAATGAGACTTCCTATTAAATTTCCGCTGGCACCAA
The DNA here is from genome assembly GCA_964387955.1 of uncultured Gammaproteobacteria bacterium. GTDB lineage: Bacteria > Patescibacteriota > Microgenomatia > UBA1406 > GWC2-37-13 > CAYLXX01. The sequence goes on along the minus strand of CAYLXX010000012.1, from coordinate 4,263 downwards.
AAATCACGAGTCCAAATTGGAGACCAAATCCGGCAACAAGTGAGTTAATAACTCCAGTTATCTGATCAGGAATGACATCATATATAGCTGTTGCTAAGCCGCCGATGTTATTATTAAACATTGCTCCAAGCAATCCGCCTGATTCGCCGTAGAATGCTTGATTGAGTATATCGCTGGCTTTGAATCCTAATCTTGGCTCTGTACTAAACAAGCCCACAATAAGTCCCATGAGAATATACATGAGATCTATCAAAAAACCGGCGATGGCGTAGGAAAACGTGATGATAAGAAGAGCAAGTGCAATTTTGGGGAGTGCATTTTCGACGGTGATTACGGTTTGAGGATTGATTTTGGTTCTGAACATGATCATGAAGCCCATGGCAACGATCACAAGCACCATGATGAGAAATATGAAGTTGCGGGTGATCAACCACAGTGGCCGGAATGGAGCAATCGAAGCAAAACCTATTCCTTCGGCGGCATATGTCTGCGGTACAAAACCTGCGTGTTGCAAACTTGCATAGACTGCACCCATGCCTGATGCGGGTGGATGTTGGTAAGGGAAGGTGAGAAGTTTAGATACTTGTCCGGCGAAGCTATTTTGTACATGGTATTGTGCATCGGACGGATTGTTGGTGCAAGCTTCGCCGATCATACCGCACATGTATGAACGATACAGGCCTATATAGAGTTGCCCCTCCTCAGTTTTTTTAAGCTCAGGATCATTAATCGTCTTATAAATTGTGGTTCTTGTTTGTGTTTTGAGGTCAGTCTGTGATTGGAGATCGTTTTTGAACCAGAAATAAAGGAAGAGCTGGATGATAGCGAAAAAAACTATACACACAATGGCTATTTTTTTGAATTTACTCCAGGCTGATTTCAGATAAAAAAGAGGAGGCAAAAACATAGGTAAATTGATTGTAAAGGAAATTAAGGATGAAAGTCAAATAATGTCAGGCTCCACGATTCGCCGCTATTTGAGGTTAGTACAATGAGGCAATTACTGGCTTCATTATATGCTACTGGTCCGATATCGACATTCACTCCGCTTGCGATAGTTTGATCAGTAGTCAATAAAGTTTTGTTACCTGATTTTGTATTTATGAGATAAAAATTTACTTGACCATTGGTACGTTCCATAAGCAATATCAAATCATCAGTTATCCAGGCAAAATTGGCTTTATCGACTGACTCTGAAAGTGGCAGTGATTTTATCAGTGAATTCTCGGGATTTTTATATAGTTGTAAATTATTAGTTTGTATTGTGGCGCTGAAAGTCATCGAGGGATTAAATTTTTTATCAGATTCGTAGTACTCATACGAGTAGAGAGGCATTTTGATGTAACCGGTATCTAATTTGCCAGTAATTTGGGCAATTTGGGTCTCGTCGATTTTTTTATCGGCATTGATAGCAGGAAAAGGAGTAAATTTGGTATTTTGTTGAGGGTTAGCATAATATTTTTGACCAGTTTCTTGATTGGTTGGTATGTTGGGAGTTTGGTTTGTTTGCGGGCGATTTATAAATAATTGATATCCCAGAAGAAGCAATGCAAGAAGTAGAATAAGTGCGGCAATGAGTATAATTTGGCGTCGATTCATATTTATCTCCATGAATTTATACGGTTAATTGTCTGATTGATGTATAAACAAGTATCATTTTCAAAAGGTGGTGCATAAATTGGTATGATGGTCTCGACATAATACAGTCCCCATCTATTAAGATACAAGTTTCTCAGTAATTTGTAATAATCTTCGGCTCCATCCACCCATGAACTATATCTCCTGAATCGACCAGCACAAGTAAATCCTGGAGTACACACAATGTTGCCAATCGATTTATTGGCCACAGACTGTCCGGCCGTGCCTGCGCTTGATTCTTTAATAAAAAAAGCTAGGAGTACTGCTGGATTGATGTTATAACGTGCGCCAAGATCATAGATGACTTGTGTATCGCCAGTGGCAGGGGAATTGTAGGACTGTAAGACTTGTCTCATTTTTTCAGCTGTAATTGTTGGCGCACCATCCACAGACGTTCGACTCGATATGTGGCATGAATTCAAAACTCGTTCAGCCTCTTGTGCGCGAGACACACTTGGTGGAGTACGAGTCAGTATAGCTATTGGTCCGGTTGGGTTAACTTCGATCTCAGTTGGAAGCGCAATTGGCGGAGTGATTGAAGTTTCGCCTGATAATCCGATAAATGCCCGCAAAAGATGTTCAACAAATTGCACAGAATCTTGCCCAGATCTACTAAGAGGAAGGTTGTTAGGATTGCTTGGTGGTATGGTCGGTTTCGATATGGTAAGTGGAATTGATTTTTTTGCTTGAGGTATGCAACCAGCATTAAAATCACTTCCAACAAGATCAAGAGTGTTAGCATTTAAGACCTCATTCGTGTACGGCAATATGCAATTAAAATACCCCTGATTACCTCTCCAACCACCAAAAAAATTCTCGTCAGAAGGACAATAATTACTAGGAAATTGACCATTAATACTAACTCCACAAGCAATCGATCTTGATCCAGCAGAAGCTTGGTCTACGGTAACTATGCATGTGAACCTTACTCCTTCGGGGATTGGTGTGATATTTGTTTGCTCAACATTTTGTATGGTAGCGCATCTAACTTGTGCATATGTATTATGAGCTCCAAATAAAAAATAAAAACCAGATAAAACTAAAGCTAATAAAAAAATAGTAGTGCGCATTATTGCCAGATAATTTGATATTTACTTGTATCAACTCCAATATTTTTAAGTTGGTTCAATACTTCACTTTTAATAGTTTCTTGATCATTAGATGTGTAGAGAGTGCCGACAAATTTTTTTGTTTCAAGATCAAAGTAGATATAGTATCTATCATTTTGAAGAGGTAATTGATCGTACCATGGGTATTGTTGATATTTTTTATCCTCCGATTGACCAAAGGCATAATCTGCTTCTGATTGCTTTTGCATTTGCTGACTATATGATTGGGAAGGAACTAAATTTTCTTGTTCAAAAAACGCAGGCGTTGGTAAATTTTCGGGAGAAATGGAAGTTACATTTTTTTTAGAAACAAGATAATAAATTGCGATAAGCATGCTAAAAACTACTAATAAAATTGAAATACTAATGAGGATATATCTATTTCTCATAATTTAATTAACACATCCAAAACCAACTAAAGTATATGGATTATTCTGAACGGTTGCATTGTATATAGGGTATCTACCTGTTTTATGAGTAGAATTTGATTGGTATACTTCAAGGTATCCGTTAAAGTGTGAATCAATCTGCAATGTTTTAATAATGGCTGTATGCTCGTAACCTGTATGAACTCCAGGAACAGATTCCCAGAAAATAGCGCAACCTGGACTTATTGCCGAAAGAGCCTGATTTTTATTAGAACCTAGATAAGCAACATATCTAAATCCTGGAATTCTTGACCAAGAAAGACGCATGTTTACTTCTGATTCATGTTGTGTTCCTAGGCCGCTGAATCCAGCTAGATTAAAGGCATTAATCACGGTATCAGTACACCAGTAGAGACCAGAACGCGTTGTACCTGTATTGAGTCCTTCACGATAATATGCAGTATAAGTGCCATTTGTGGGTGGATTAACTTGTCGATTATAATAGCCCCATACGCGTCCAATCTCCAAAGTTTGATTGATTCTCCCTGCCCATTCAACAACCGATGAAAGATCTCTTGGTGGAGGTATGGGTCCGCTTGTTGGGGTATTACCTGCAACAGGTGTAGAAATGACTGAAGTTGGATTAATTGGTTGGGGAAGAGTGGGTGTAGGGATAACGGTAACGTTATTTTTGGCGATTTCAGCAATTTTTCGCAAAAGATCGACTGAATCTGTAAAAGTGGGATCAGATGTTGGGGAAATCGATGGCTGGGCCGCGAGTGTTGTGACAATTTGTTGTGAGGATTGATTGGTCGGTAAAAAAATCTGTTGATTATTTACTATGTCGTCGACTTCGTTGACTCTTGCCCATTCCTGAAGTGCGTCTGGTGCTTTGGGTGTTTTCTCTTCCACGATATATGTATCTGCCTGGGGTATATAAGAGATTATGATGTCATCCGTCACATAAGGCAGACTTCGTTTAATACTTTCAAGTAGCGATTGTTCATCTGGAGGAAGTGAGGCAATTGCGAAATTGTGTCCCGAATGTACAGTAATCGCTGAGTTGGTCCCACTTTGACCCTCGTTTTTACTTAATAAGCAACAATCTGTCTTTGTGACTAAATGAAAGTTGTGAATTTCATTATCCA
>CAYLXX010000011.1:18623-29047 GCA_964387955.1 uncultured Gammaproteobacteria bacterium | reverse complement strand
AATGCGCAAATGATTAAAGCAATTGTTTTTGACTGGCACGGCGTGCTTGATGAAACAAAACTTGAGAATCTCCTGCAAACACTGGCATCAATCACAGGTAAAGAAATAGAAGACATTAAGGAGAAAATTAAACCGCTTGAAAGACCTTATGCTGAGGGTAAAGAAACTCCTGTGATTTTCTGGGTAAATCTTCAAAATACCTTTGAATTAACCGATGAGCAGGTATCATTAGCTAAATCTTCTATTCTCATATTGAAGCCCAACCAAGAATTATGGGGATTATTACCAACGTTAAAAAAAACTTATAAACTGGCGATATTATCTGATTGTCCGCAAGATAAAGTTGACTTGATTAGACAATCAACAGATCTTTCGTATTTTGATTTTTTACATTTTTCATGCGAAGATCACCTCTTAAAAGACTCGGACGAATTTTTCTTAAAAATATTAAGAGATTTAAAACTCCGACCAGAAGAATGTTTATATGTCGACGACAATGAGAGGCATATACAAACTGCTTCAAGACTTATGTTCCAAACATGCCATTTTAGAGAAATGAATGATTTAATGAGCTTACTGGAGCGTTCCAAAACAGAAAGTCCTTAAAACTACCCTTAGTTTGGGGTAGGATCAGGGAGTCTTTCAAAAAAAACATCCCCTGACCCCCCTTAACACCTTTTCTTATTTCGTGTATATTGTTATACATGATTGAGCTTTCGCCAACAGTATTTTTCGGACTTTTCTTCTACCTTTTTATACCGTTTGTTGCAGGGTATGCTGCAAAAAAACTCAAACTCCAACCCCTGATAGGATACATTATTGGAGGAATTATATTAGGCAATATTTTCACAGATGCGCTTTCTAGACCGACTATCAATCAGCTGGCAAATATAGGTATTATTTTTCTTTTATTCACTATCGGTTTGGAGATAAATTTCCAGAAAATTTTAGGGCTTAAAAAATATATTGTTATAGGAGGATTTTTGCAGATTGGATTGTCGATTTTTTTTATAGCTTTGATTAGTCCGCTCTTTGGTTTTAGTTTACTTCAGTCATTACTTATTGGCATTGCCTTATCTTCATCATCTACCACGATAGTGGCCAAAATAATTCAGGAAAAAGGTGAAGAATCTTCATTCATTGGTGAGTTGACTTTGGGAATGCTCATGTTTCAGGATTTGGCCTTTATTCCTTTTGTCATTATCTTTAAATATATCCAAGGTGGAGGCATGTCGATCGGCGGTGTATTTCAGGAGGTGCTGCTGGCAACGAGTGCTGCGGCGCTCATTTTGACCTCGATGTATTATTTTGGCCATAAAATTGTGCCAACCATTTTTGATAAAGTAGCCAAGAGCTCCCGAGAACTATTGAATCTCTTCATCATCGTTTTTATATTTTTTATTTGTTTCCTTTCGTCATTTTTAGGAGTGCCGGTACTGATAAGCACTTTTATTGCAGGAGTTTTGGTATCTCAAACGAGTGAACACCACCATATTTTTTCACAGTTGAGGCCAATACGCGACCTGATGGCGATAATCTTTTTTGTGTATATTGGCATCAATATTCCGCTAATTTTGTCTCTTCATTTATTCTTGCCAATTATTGCGTTTACACTGGTCGTTGTCGTAATAAAATTTTTAATTCTGATGGGGATCTTTGCCAATTTCAAGATGAATTCTCGTATCACATTTTATCTGTCGCTTTTCTTATTTCAGATTGATGAGGATGCTTTTATTTTGCTTTCCTTAGGATACGCGAATAATATGTTCTCTCAAAATCAATACGTCATGCTCATATCTGCTGTAGTTTTGAGTCTTATACTAACCCCGATTTTAATTAACAGAAAAGAAGAAATGTTTAAGGCTATACGCATCTTCATGAAAAAACATATGTATTTTTTGTATGTTTTTATTCATCAGAGATTGGATGCAGATTTTACACCGATTGATATCATCAATGTGCGCGATCATGTGGTCATTTGTGGATACGGACGAGTAGGGTCACAGGTGGGAAAGGCACTCTCGTATGCCAATATACCATTTGTAGCCATAGATTTTAATTTTCATACTTTAAATAAGGCACGTAAAGAAGGGGTTAATATCATTTACGGGGATGCAACTGACATCGACATTTTGGATTATGCAGAAACAGAACATGCGGTGGCGATTGTTTCCGCTGTACCAGATAAGTATTCACAGGAAACAATCGCCTTGCATGCCAAGAAACTCAATCCCAACATTGTCTTAATTACTCGCATCCACGAACATTCTGCCAATAAACGCATGCGAGATCTCGGAGCAGATGTCATAGTCGAACCCGAACTTGAAGCCTCCCTTTCGATCATCAAGAAATTATTTTTTATAAAAAAACTTTCTCAAGATGAAATCTTGCGTAAATTACGACACTTCAAACTCGAGCAGGGGATAGGGTAATATAAATATATGTCCAGAAGAAGAAAGCATAAAAGTGACAAATCAATAAGCAAAGCGCCATTTATTATCGTGGGGATAATCATCGTAGGTCTAATTTTAGGTTATTTTTATCTTCAAACCGGCTTGGAACTTCTCAAAAGAGACAGAGTAAATGTAGTAGCTTATGGGAAAAAAACTGCAGTCTACTCCATAGGACTCAAAGAATCGGGTAATTATTTGGTGCCATTTTACCCTGATCTCAAAATTAGCGTACCAGGAGGATATGGCATGTATAGAGTAGGCGCTATCGGGAAACTTATTTCTCTTGAAAAAAAACCGGAGTTACTTAAAAAAGCTTTTTCTGCTGCAACCTCAACTTTCATTGATTATTACTTCTTTGCACCGACTCAAGAAGTCTATTTTGGCGGGCAAAATGACAAGGAAATTTTTTATCCCAATATCGCTGATATTTTATTTCATAAGTCCAATGCTTCAATAGGTGAGCGGGTAGCGATAGCTTATATTTTCCTCAAAACACCGCCACAGCAGTTCACATTAGTTCGTACTGTTGATGCCGATGAAAAAGGGGAGCGGGTACTTTTGACAGATAATTTTAATCAACAATACCAAGGATATTTCTACAGAAAGACCTATAGCGATGAAAAGAAAGAAGTTCAAATTTTGTATACAGAAAAGTATGATAGTGCAGAGACCATAAGTAAAATCCTTGAGGGAAACGGCATCAGAGTGAGTGATGTTTCACAGTCGCAAGATAAACAAGATCACTGTCGGGTAGTAGAGCAGTCGAAGCCGTTTTCGCAAACAGCAATGGCGATTTCGACGTTTTTTGGTTGCGAATTAACTCGAGGCAAAACAGACATCTATGATATACTGATTGAACTTAGCAATAAGGAACGCGAATGGTAATTATATTAATTCTTCTTTTTGTCATTGCTTTTTTCTTAGCGCTTTTGTCTATGAGAGACTTTCGTATTCCTCATGAGGTACACAAGATTACATCAGCTAAAAAGAAGCGAGGTACATTTGTCATCTATAAAAATAAGATTACTCATTACAAAAGAAGTTAGTTTACTCATCTTCCTCTTCTTCGGGGTTATGGTATCCTTTCACAGGCTCTTCTTCGGCTTCTGAGGCGACCATTTTGGTCCATTCATCTTCTTCGATGGGGCTTTCTTCGTTGCCTTCGTGGTCCTCGTCGACGTCGCGGAGAGTTAAATCAAAATTAATACTTGAGGGAAATGACGAATGATGGGCGACACGAGGACCTTTTTTTTCTTCTCGGATAAAAATGACTACGCGACTCTGGGTAGCCTCTTTGACATACGCACTATATTCACTTTTGGAATCGATAAAAAAGATCATGCGCTTGGAAATATCATCGGGGAGATATCCGACATAGTCACCCGAACTAGTGCGAACTTCAATTTTACGTTTTTTAACTTTGAGAATGACTGATTCACCGATATCAAGCTCTGCTAAATGTTTTTTTTGACCTAAATTTACAAGCGATGCGCTTTTGGTTTTGCCTGGTACTTCAAGAAACAAGCTAGGGCTTAGTGTGGCCTTAGTCTTGATCGGGTGCTTAGATTTTTCGCCTTCTAGAATAGTAATTCTTTCGAGATTTTCGGTCGCAACAGGATTTTTCGCCTGAATACGCAATGCTTTCTGGTAATATTTTTTGGCCATTTTCATATCCTCAAGCTGAAGATAGGCAAACCCCAATCGTAAATTTGGCTCAAGTTTATCTGAGTTAAGAGCGAGAATTTTTTTATTGAGAGCAACGGCATCTTCCCAGTGGTGGGAGATAGCAGCGTCGATGGCCTGCTGATTCAAAATATCCATGTCATTCATACATCTGTTTAGTATATGGGATTTTGCATCTTTGTCAATATGGTAAAATGAGTGCTATGTCTGGACATTCTAAATGGTCTAAAGAGAAACATGGTAAAGAAGCTCGAGATCGACAAAAAGGGAATTTATTTGGTAAATTGACTCGAGCGATAACAGTCGCTGTAATTAATGGGGGAGGAGTGACTGATCCAGAAATGAACCCGCTACTCCGAATAGCCATAGATAAAGCCAAACAAAGTAATGTGCCCAATGACAATGTTCAAAGAGCGATTGAGCACGCCTCCGGGCCTGGCAAGGAGAGTTTGCGTGAGGTCGTCTACGAAGCTTTTGGGCCCGGAGGCGCAGCACTTCTTATTACCGCCACTACTGACAATCCCAATCGTTCACATTCTGAAGTAAAAACCACTCTTGATAAACATGGCGGCAAATTAGCGGGGCAGGGGGCAGTGGCTTATATGTTCCAGGATAAATCTCCGCTTTTCCCATTTGCTGTGACTTCTGAGCAGGCAGAAACAATCAAAAACCTCATTGATACTCTGGAAAATTTAGATGACGTTGATACAGTCTATACAAATGCTACTATTTAATAATGCACTTTAAACGACCTTTCAAAGCACTCGATAACTTTCTCACCAAACTTTTTATTCGGATTGGCAAAAGGATTCGCTTTGTCATAGGCACGATCGTTATGTCGAGCCTCATGTTGCTTTCGACATTTTTTTTCTTTGACTATGCCTTGATTTTTATTATTTTATTTATTGTAGTTGGGTACTTTATCACATACTTTGCTGTATTAGAGGGGATTGAAAAGGCAGAATGGATCATGCTTTTCCTTATGCCAGTACTTTTTGCTGTTTCTTTTTATATCTTTTACTTTCTGTTTCCCGTGAGGTGGTTGACGCGCGTACCGTTCATTGCCATATTTGGTTTTTGCATGTACGCGCTGCTCCTGACTTCAAATATTTTCAATGTTGGAGTAGAGAAGAGTCTTCAACTATACCGCGCCGCCTTCTCGGTGAACTATTTTCTCCAGACTCTGCTTGTTTTTCTTCTTATGAATGTTATTTTTTCTTTCCGATTTATTTTCTTCCTCAATGGTCTCACTGTCTTTGTGGCCACATTTCCTTTAGCACTGCAACTTTTATGGAGTGTTAAACCCAAAGTTACAGTCGATCGTAAAATTGTCTCGTATGCATTTTTGGTGAGTTTTATTCTCATGGAAGTTGTCTCGATTTTGTCTTTTATCCCTTTAAAAACCTACATTTTTGCACTTTACCTAACTGCTATTTATTACAGTCTTGGTGGACTAATTTATAACTATCTTGATGAAAAACTCTTCAAACAAACAATCCGTGAATATATTATCGTGCTCGTCTTCGTGACCATTCTAGTCATATTTACTCTCCAATAACGGAATCACTTGGATTCAAAATATTTTTTTTATTCTTTAAGCCTCAATAAAATTAAGTGACATCTTCAAAGTAGAGGAGAGGAGAAGAGGTGAAAGGAAACAATCCTATAGTATACAGACGTGAGAGTTGCGGACGTGAGTTTTATGACCTATAGTACGAAAAACTATAGGATATTTAATTAGATTTAAACGACTCGGCACTTACGCACAAAATGACATGTTTTGATCCTCTCTGAGCCTCAAAACCCATTCTCATTGAGCTTGGCCATTCTTCCTCCCTGGAGGAGGCTTATACTGCCTGGAGTATGTGGATAACTCTTGCCTAGGCAACGATTATCTATCTGGAAAGTGGAGGAACGGACTGCTTCTACGCTCTAAAATAAGCATATTCTTACAATTGTCAACCAGATGCTGTATCTGGAAAGTAATAATGTAGATTGATAATACGCTCTAAATTGCATCTAATGCTAGTGAACACCAGATGTCCACCAGATACAGATTTCTATACGGATTGATATTACGCTCTAAATTACCGCATGCACTCACATCCAATCTCTGCTGAATTAGCCTCAAAAATGTCAATTTAGAGCGTATTGTGGCGCTAAAAAACGACGTCTTTCCACGTGGCTTTTCGAGTGTAGTACCCGAGAGCGGGCTCAAAACACATAATTAATACATTTATATCCGTGATAGAAGTGCAAAATAAAATTATTTCTTTAAAAGAAGTATCTGTCGTTCCCTAAACTCTTTTAGAAGTATAAAGTCGATTTTAATCAAAACCTAGGGTAAGGAATTAACCTGCACCTATGGCCGTGGGGATATAGGTATATAACGTCGTAAATTATATCTTTTACGACGTCTAGAGAGATAGTTGGCGGAGAAGTACTTAATTTTTATTTTTTTAACTTGTACAGAAAAAAAGTTATTTATTTTTATTCTCATTTTCTTCTTAGAGTTCTCACTAATATTTCTCCTAAATCTGAGTATCTGGCGGCGTTAGGCTCAACGAGCTTAAGAGACCGTCACAGCAGGCTAAATAGCTTCATGACTCCTCCACTTCACTTTTGTAAGCAGGGCAGTCGCATTTTTCACAAGGTATTTGTAAGGTTTACATCTGGTACTTTGGCAAAATGCCCTAAATTTGACCGCTAAGGCCCTTATCTTTTTGAAACCGAGTATTACATCGTCTTTCTGCTAGTCTTTTTGGTAAACGACCAATTATCCAAGGAATTGATATCTATTTATTTGCTATAGTTATAAAAAAGATGGGAGGTGATATATATGCTTGACTTAATCAATGTCAACTGGTTGGCAATTATCGCAGCAGCGGTAATTAACATGATCCTTGGCGCGGTTTGGTATTCGCCGATATTATTTGGTAATCACTGGATGAAGCTTACCGGAGTCACGAAAAAAACTATGCGCAAGGGTAGTACTGCTCCTATGTATCTTGGAAGTTTCTTGACGGCCATCATTATGTCGTTTGTACTTGGACAATTTCTTATTATGTCCAACGCCACGGTAGTTGCTGATGCGCTACGAGTAGCTTTATGGGCCTGGGTGGGTTTTATTGCACCGTATGGCCTGACCAATATGATGTTTCAGAACAAACCGCCACAGCTTTTTTTGATCGATAGCGGTTACTATCTAGTTAGTTTATTGCTGATGGCGGTTGTCCTTTTTGTGATGGGCTAAACCGACAAGTAATCAGTTGGGCGTTTTACCAAGAGTGCTCTTGAGTTTTTTAAAAAGATCACTCTGAAGCATTACACCTTTTCGTGTGGGAATAAATTCCCCTTGTCGATTTTTGGAAAAGATACGGATATCTACGTACTGCTTGCCTTTAAATGTTTTTTCTCTGATACGCACTTCCTCACGCTCAGATTTAACAAGGTGGGCAAGTACTTTCTCAGTATCTTCCTGGATGGGTGCCTCCATAGAACCTATAAATTTATAATGGAGTTTAGTATAGGAGCTTTCCAAAAATCTTCAACGGACTATAATCCACATTTGCAATAATTTTTGATATTTCATAGACTGTAAATATGCCTATCACCAGATATGCTAAAAAAGAATTGGCGCCTCGGCCTGAGCCTCGGCGCGATTATTCGACTGCCTTAATGATAATTTCTGAACTGGTTATTGTTTCTCTCATTGGCTGGATTACCGTATCATATGGTATGTTTCCCAAGAAAAAACAATCCCAAGTTCTCTCTGCCTCAACTGGGGTAACGGCAACCCCTGCTCCCTTACCTACCTTGGAACCAACAGTTACAGTACTCCCCTCTCCGACGCCCCAAAAATTAAGTAAAGATACCTACACGCTTTTAATTATTGGGGATTCAATGGAAGATACCATGGGTGAAAAACTCGATTATCTCCAAAAAGCCCTCACTGAAAAATATCCCGAAACTAAATTTAATTTATATAACTATGGTAAAGGCGCTAATAATGTTGAAGAAGCCAGGAGTTGGTTTGCAGAGGAGTTTCATTATAAAGACCGTAATTACCCGCTTCCCTACCAAACGCATCCTGATATAAGTATCGTTGGCTCATTTGCATATAATCCATTTACTCCGTACGATCGCGATCGTCATTGGCTTGGTTTAACTCATCTTATCCAAGAGATACAAAAAATTAGTCCTGAGGTATATATCTTGGCCGAAAATGCTCCTCTCAAACAAGATTTTGGCAAAGGTCCTCAGGGCGTCAATTGGGATAGTCAAACTGCTTCGGTGCAATCGGCTCACATTGTCGAACAATTAGAAAATGCAGTTGGATTGTCAAAAGCTCTCAATGTGCCTTTGATTGACGCCTATCATGAATCAACTGATGAAAGTAAACTTAAAAAATATGTCAGTCCTCAAGACGGCATTCATCCATCAACAGAAGGTCACGAAATGATCGCCAAAAAAATCGTCGAGACAATAGTTTTTAAATGATGCTTCAAGGCAGATAAATCTCTGGATGATCACGATAGATTTGTTCCAACGCTTCATAAGACAAAAAAGGTAGAAACCATTCACCATTACTCATGATTTGGGTAAAATTGGCCGGGTCTTTGGCGTTGGGCATAATGATAAGTTCTCTGTAGCCGTTGCCGGCGTCGATGACGACTGGAGAATCTTGGGTGACTTTATACGGTTCTTCTTCGGTTGCTACATGGACGCCATTACTTGTGGGAACTCTGTCTTTTTGCTCAAAATTCCGACGTGCATGGTCGAGGGTAAATTTTTCGTATTGTGCTTTCGTTAAACCGCTCAAACTCTCCATAGTCTATCCGATGTGCCTCTACTATGAAGTTATACTATAATAGCAGTATGCGTCAAGTAGCAATTTGGATCGCGCTATACTATCTTCGATTTTGGGCTCACAGAGCGCTGCAGATTCATCGACCTCAAGTTATAGGTATTACAGGCTCGGTTGGTAAATCCTCTGCCCGCAATGCTGTCTATGCATTGCTTAGACACAAAGGTCACATAAAAGTTATCGAAAAAGGCAATTCAGAGACAGGCGTGCCTCTTGGAATACTGGGTCTGGCTCCACGTGACTACTCGACTTTGGATTGGCTGTTGCTTTTTATTAAGGCACCTTTTCATATTTATAATCTAAAAAATACCGCTTATCTTGTTGTTGAGATGGGTATCGATGAGCCTGATCCTCCTAAAAATATGGGGTATCTGTTGACGATTATCAAGCCAGATATTGCTGTTTTTCTGAATGTTCATCCAGTACACACCATGCAATTTGATAAAACTGTTCCGCCAGAGTTAACTGGCAATGAACGGCTGGAAAAAATTCTTCACAATATTGCTGCCGAAAAAGGCCGTATTATCACAGAATCAGGTTGTAAAATAGCCATTTACAATGCAGACAACACATACGTTTCCGAAGTTATCGATACACTTGCGCCTTCGGCACCTTCCGGCATGCAGCTTCTACGTTTTGGCAGCGATACACGAGCTGATATTGCGTATAAAAATTATGAAGTGAGTTTGTCGGGTACGACTTTTTCGTTTGTCATGCATAAAAAGACAATCAATATTTCTTTAAAAAAATACTTACTGCCCGAAGAATATAAGGAAGAGATTGCCGCGGCCTTTCTGGTTGGGAAAAGTCTCGCTATGAGCAGTGAGGAGATGATTGAAGCGCTGGAAACAAACTTCACGCTCCCTGCCGGTCGCTCATCGATGTTTACCGGTATTAATTCATCAATCATTATCGACTCCTCATATAATGCTTCAAAAGCTGCAGTATTAGCCTTTTTGCACCTTATCAAAAAAATTCGCTCTGATCGCAAAGTGGTATTTGTCTTTGGTGATATGCGGGAGCTCGGCCGCGAGAGCGAAATTGAGCATAAGGCAGTCGCGGCCGAGCTCGAGAAAATAATCGACTATCTTTACTGCGTCGGCCCGCAAACAAAACAATATGTAGTTCCCAATGTTAAAGTAAAAGAAGTTAAATGGTTTAAAACTAGCGCTGAAGCAGGAGAATATCTCAAAGATCATCTTCCAGATAACGCCATCGTTCTTGTGAAGGGATCGCAAAACACCATTTTTCTTGAGGAAGCAATCAAGCCATTACTTGCCCACAAAGAGGATATGGGTAAACTTTGTCGTCAAAGTGATTATTGGATGAAGATTAAAAAATCTCAGTCATAACTGCGTTTCAGACTATCTTTTTGGTTTTTATTTCCTAGTCTAAACGTATTTATTTTATTATTTTATTTA
>CAYLXX010000011.1:0-18613 GCA_964387955.1 uncultured Gammaproteobacteria bacterium | reverse complement strand
TGTTTTTTTTTTCCCAGCGCAAGCGTAATTAATGTATCTAGTAATTTCGAGTAAGGCAACCCAGATGCTTCCCATAGTTTGGGATACATACTGATTTTAGTAAATCCAGGGATCGTGTTGATCTCATTGACGAGCAATGTGCCGTCTTTTTTGAGGAAAAAATCAATGCGCGCCATACCTGCACATTCGAGCGCTTTAAATGCAGCTATAGCCATATTTTGTACCTCGCGTATAGTTTTTTTATCTAGTTTTGCTGGTATGATGAGCTCTGCCCCATCTTCGTCTAGGTATTTTGCTTCGTATGAATAAAATTCATGGTGCGGTACTATTTCCCCTACTGTTGAAGCCTTGGGAGCGTCATTGCCCAACACAGCACATTCCAGTTCCCTTCCGGCAACGTACTGCTCAACTAGAATTTTCGTATCATATAAGAAGGCGTGATCGATAGCCTTTTTAAACTCGACTTCATTTTTAACTTTGGCGATGCCGACAGATGAGCCTAAATTGGCTGGTTTGACAAAAAAAGGCAGAGACAGCTTGTCAACTAATTTTTTAAAAGTAGTTCTGTCTATATCTTCTTTATGTAATGCAATAAAATCTGTGATCGGGATACCAGCTTGCTTGAGCAGTCGATTCATAACGTCTTTATCCATATTGATGGCCGATCCCAATACACCTGATCCCACGTACGCAACATCAAGAAGTTCCATAAATCCCTGCATGGCGCCGTCTTCTCCGTAAGTGCCGTGCATGACCGGAAAAAAAACGTCGATACGTTCTCTATTTTTAAAAGCGTCCAGAGGAATTGCACCATTTTTGTCTAACTTAATCTGGATGATATCGTATTTATTCTTATCCAGCGCTTCATAGACTGATTTAGCCGACTGAAGGGAAACTTCATGTTCTCCGCTTTTACCTCCGAAAATGAGGCAAACGGTGATTTTTTTTGACATGTTACTTAGTGTTTTGGAGGAGTTTTTTGAAATCATCAAACGAGCGGATGTTATCAAGTTTTTCTCCATTGAGGAAAAATGTGGGAGTGGCTTGGACATTGACTGCGTTACCTGAATCAATGTCTCTCTGGACGCGTTGTTTGACAGCGTCTGATTTAACATCGGCTTGGTATGTATCTAAGTTAAGCTTTAGTTCTTTGGCAAGCCCAAAAAAATACTCCTGGACATCATGGGAATTTTTGGAGTTTTCCCACTCATCTTGTGTGTCAAACATCAGGTTAGCCATCTCAAAAAATTTACCTTGTTTGCCGGCTGCCTCGGCTGAATACGCTGCATCTTTAGCAAAGACGTGAAGAGATGTTAAAGGAAAATGCCGATAGACAAGAGTAATTTTATCGGTGATTGATTTATCAGACTCGATTTGTTCTTTGATGACGTCGTGATAGGCACGGCACGCCGGACATTGGAGATCGCTATATTCGACGAGAAGATTTTTCTTGGCTTTGGACCAAGTGATATGATCATCGGGAGCTAGTGTGTTAACCTGAGCATATACCTGTGGTTGTGCCGGTTTGTTGGTGGCGAAGTAAACGAGTCCGAGGAAACCAAAAATTGCAAGGACCGAGACGATGCTTATGATAATCGTATTTTTATTCATGAAAGTCTATTATAACACCTTAATTGTCACTCATCAAACAAGCAATAAGAGTAGTTATAGGCACTGCAGCAACTATTCCAATACTGGTAACCAAGGTTCGTATGATCTCCGTGGCAATAATTTCCTGATTCAAAATTAAACTAAAATCAGTATGAGTTTGATTAAAAAGCAAAACTAGCGGTAACGCGGCGCCTACATATACCAAAATAAGCGTATTAACAAGTGATGCGACATGATCTCTCCCCACTTCCATCGCGCGCTCATACAATTGTTTGAAAGAAAGATTTCTATTCGTTTTGCGTAAACTACTTACAATAGATGCTTGAGAAATTGTAATGTCATTTAAGACTGCCAGGCCGCCAATAATTATGCCTGCAATGAGAAGATTAAATACATTAATACTTGGGCCGTAAAGGTTCTGGAGATAGACTGCTTCTTCGCTTGCATATCCGGTAAGATTGGCCGCGTGACTAAAAAAATACGACAGAACCGCCACCATAATAAGAGTAATAGTGGTGCCGATGACGGCCACGGTAGATTTTTTATTAAAGCCATGCGCTAAGTAATACGTAATTGGTATTATGA
Source organism: uncultured Gammaproteobacteria bacterium (assembly GCA_964387955.1). GTDB lineage: Bacteria > Patescibacteriota > Microgenomatia > UBA1406 > GWC2-37-13 > CAYLXX01. The sequence goes on along the minus strand of CAYLXX010000011.1, from coordinate 16,417 downwards.
TGAGGGCGCTGATAATCGTTATAGTGAAAGCATCCGTGCCGGCAAGTATCTGGGGAATGGTGATGCGAGCGATTATATAAAGTGAAATAATCATACCTAGTAATGACATGAGTCCTTGTTTGCGGGTGACAAAAAGTGTGAGGACTATAAATAATCCTCCGAGAATATAAAGCACCAATCTGCGATCGTAGTCGGTAATATAAACTTGCGGTTGTCCTTTCCCGTCATCTGATACGGTGACAATAACCCTGCCGCCAGGGCTGAAATGAATTTGGTACGGCAGTGCGATTGCATTATCCTCCACTGTAAATTCTTCATCCTTGTAATTGCCTGTTAAAATTCTTAGTTTTACTTCTTGAATGGGTTGATGGTTTTGGGGATTCTTTTTCCCGTTATCTGTAATGGTCAAAATTTGAGCTTGTGCAAGTGAAGAAGTGTTTTTGGTAGATTGAGCGGCAACCATGCGTGGATTACCCAATAAAAATAGACTCAGTGCGATGATAGTCGCGGTATAACCTGCAAATTTCATATATATATTTTAACATTTCTTCAAAATATACTTGACATATTGCAAATGATTTGCAATAATACCCTTACATGCGCTATTTGAATCAATTAAAAAAACAAGGGTATCGATTGACGAAGCCTCGTGAAGCTCTTTTGCAAGTATTGCTCCCCTACCCTCTTACTGCCCAGGAGATATTTACTATTTTAAAAAAGAAAAAAATCCACATCGATTTGGCTTCTGTATATCGCTCACTTGATCTATTTGTACATCTAGGAGTTGTGCGAGAAATTGATCTTGGAGGAAATACAAAGCATTATGAGCTTGTAGATGCGACCAATCACCACCACCACCTGATATGTAACAACTGCGGTACCATTGCAGATATTCAACTAAATGAGCAAGTTTTTCTCAAAGAAGTTAAAAATAAGTCTACATTTAAAATCGATCACCACCATTTAGAATTTTTTGGTCTGTGTGCCACTTGTCAATAATATGCCTATTTTTTTTGCGATAGCGACATTTATTTCCACGTTTTTAGGCGGTTTATTTTCGCTTCGGTATCACAAACACATACATTTTATTCTCAGTTTTACAGCTGGAGTTTTGATTGCAGTTTGTTTTTTTGATATTATCCCCGAAATTTTTAGTATTGTCCAAGAAAAAAATATTGATATTACTGCTCCTTTGATGGCAATTGTGACAGGTTATTTAGTCATTCATATACTGGAAAAATATGCCGTTATCCACCACTCTCATGAGGGAGAATACGCCGACCACAGACATCCGCATGTGGGCATTATTAGCTCGTCAGGATTGATATTTCATAGCTTTCTTGATGGTGTCGGAATTGGTTTGGGTTTTCATATCAATCCCCATGTAGGTTTAATTGTAGCCATTGCCGTGATTGCGCATGATTTCTCAGATGGACTCAATACTGTCTCTCTTATGCTGGTAAATAAAAACAGTCGTCAGAAGGCTTTTGTGTTTTTATTGGCCGATGCTATAGCGCCTGTTATCGGTGTGATTTCAACGTATATTTTTATCATTCCCGATGCCTGGCTTGTGTTGTACCTGGGGTTTTTTGCTGGATTTTTGCTTTACATAGGTTCAAGCGATTTGTTACCTGAAGCGCATAGCAAACATAGTTCATGGAAGATGATTGGATTGACAATTCTTGGAGTGGCGTTTATTTTTATTATTACTCGATTGGTGTAGTTAGCTCTTTAGGACTGTGTATACTACGTAGCGTTTGTTATATTCTTTAATTGCTTTATTGAAAGAACCGGTGCACGTTATCAGATTAAGTCTGGGTTTTTCTGAAGGTCCGAAGACATCATTTATCGGGAATTGGTCTTCGTCATAGACTGCGGTTTTTTCAACCACAAATGTTTTTTGCACTCCCTTCTCATCGGTCACAGTCACTTCATCACCTGGCGCCAGGTCGGATAAATGGGCAAAAATAGCCGGGCCAGTTTGGGTATCCAGGTGGCCGGCGATAACTGCATTCCCCTGTCCCCCAGGTAAAGGCCCGAGCATGTACCAGGCAACATTATTGGTATTTTTTGGCACTTCCATGGCGCCATTTTTATCTTTGCCTACGTATTCAATCTGGGTTTGGACATTGAGAGCTGGGATCGTAAGTTCTTTGGGTTTGGATTGGAATGCGAGGATAGCAGTGCGGGCAGTTTCGGGATGAGAAGAAATAATTCCCCCAACGCCGATTCCCAGAACTATAGCCAGAATCAAAATGAATTTTTTCATATACTCCAGTACCTGGAAGTTTTAACTCCCAGGTACTTATCTTAAAGTGCAAGTTAATTACTTAAACCACCTAAGCCGGTGCTTGGTGCTTGACTTGGCATAGTACTTGTGCCTGCTCCTCCTACTCCCTGTTGTGTACCAGTGGTAGTTGGGCTTGGAGACATGGTAGTGCTGCTTGTTGGGCTAGTTGTACCTGTTGACGTGTTAGTAGGCGTGTTATTGGTATTGGTGTAGGTTTGCGCCGATACTGCAGCTGACACCATCACAGTCGCTACTAAACTAAAGATAAAGACAATGATTGCTTTGACCATACATTTCACCCCCTTCCTTGTGTCAAACTTTTAGATAGAATTTGCGATTATAAGTCTAAGAATACTGCGTCAATATGACGTTCGAGTGAAGAAGTTGTAAGAACAAAGTAATAAAGCTTTATGATACAATACACATTACATACATACCTGATATGAAAAAAATCTTAGTAACAGGTGCATTTGGTCTCGTTGGATCTGATTTAGTTCCTCAACTTCTTAAAACATATGGCGCAGATTCTGTAGTCTCCCTTCTCCATAGTACAAAATCAGATAACGGCACCATCATGGAAAAAGGCGACGTTACCAATAAAGACAATCTGGAAAGCATCATTAAAAAACACGATATTGGTACTGTGTATCATCTGGCAGGCCTGCTTTCGGCAGGTTCGGAAAAGGATCCGCAGCTTGCATGGAGTGTGAATTATTTGAGCGTTAAGCATATGCTGGATTTGGCAATTGAGCATAAATTTAAATTGTTTTGGCCTAGCTCGATTGCAGCTTTTGGTCCGACGACTCCCAAGAAAAATACTCCTCAACATACCATCCTTGAGCCAAATACTATGTACGGCGTGGATAAAGTATCGGGTGAACTTTTATGCCAGTATTATTTTTTAAAATATGGAGTCGATGTAAGAAGTTTACGATATCCAGGTTTGCTTGGATATAAAGCTCCTCCTGGAGCTGGGACGACAGAATATGCAATCCATATTTTCTACGCAGCTATTAAAGACAAAAAATATCAATGCTTTTTAAAAGAAGACTCAGTGCTGCCAATGATGTATATGGATGATGCCATTAAAGGCACGCTAGATCTTATGAATGCACCATCTGAAAGAATTAGCATTCGCACAAGTTATAATTTTGCAGCTATTAGTTTTGCACCTGGTGATTTAGTCGCTGAGATTAAAAAGATTATGCCCGAGTTTACTTGTACATTTGTACCAGACGAACACCAGCCGATTGCCGATAGTTGGCCGAAGGTGATCGATGATTCTCAGGCGAGAAAAGATTGGGGTTGGCAGCCATCGTTTGATCTGGCGAAAATGACCAAAGTTATGTATGAGGAAATTAAAAAGAAAATATGAAACAACATTTTTACGATATATTAAAAAAAGAAGTTGCTGACATTGATGCGTCTCATTCTGCAAAGCGCCAAGAAAAAATTATTGAAAAATATGTGTTTCCTGAGGGAAAGTCTCCAAGAGCTATGATAAATGGTAAAGAATATATCTTGTTTAACTCCAATGATTATTTAGGCTTACGGTTTAATAAAGAAGCTATCAAACAAGAAGCAAAAACAGCCGAAATTTTTGGAACTGGACCAGGAGCTGTACGATTTATATCTGGTTCTACCCTACCCCATCGGCAACTTGAGCAAGCCCTGGCTAAATTTCATGGTCGAGATGATGCAATTGTGTTTTCATCGGGCTTTGCGACCAATTTAGCGGTCATTATGACCCTTGTAAAAGGTCAACGCAAAACTACAGTTGTCGAGTCAAACGTGTATGTGATTTCGGATGAATTAAACCATAGAAGTATTATCGATGGCATACGAATATCTGGTGTCGGCAAGGATCAGAAGACAATTTACAAACATATGGATTACGAAGATCTGGGTAAAAAACTTGAGGAAGGGTTGATAAATTATCAAAGAGCCATTGTTCTCACAGATGGAGTTTTCTCGATGATTGGTGAATATGCCGATCTTAAAAAAATACAAGATGTTATCGCCAAATATGATGAAAAATATCCGCAAGGTGTTTTGTTGATTGTAGACGACAGTCACGGCGTGGGTGCATTTGGGAGCACTGGCCGCGGCTGTGAGGAAATATCTGGCGGAAAAGCAGATGTTCTAACTGCAACTATCGGTAAAGCCTTTGGCGCCGATGGCGGTTATGTCGTGGCAGATCAGGTGGCAATCGACTATTTCCGCGAAGCTTCGTCAACTTACATTTACTCAAACTCTATCTCCCCTAGTACCGCCGCGGCCGCTCTTGCCAACATTCAAACCATCGATAAACCAGAAGGCAAAAAACGCTTACAAACTCTCAAAGATCATATCGCTTATTTTAAAAAGCAAGCTCAAGAAGCCGGCATTCCCCTAGCAACCAACTCGATTCACCCTATCCAACCTGTCCTTATCGGTGATGCAGGCAAAGCCAAAGAGAAAGCAACCAAACTTTTTGAAAACGGTATTTTAGTTACTCCTATCACCTACCCCGTCGTTCCTCCTGGTCGTGACGAACTCCGAGTGCAATTGAATTCTCTTCATACACAGGATGATTTAGATGAGGTAATAAAACTTCTTAAGGATTGACGAAGATTTCTGTCTTTAATGTTTGCTCGACACGTATAGCTGCAGGATCAATGACTTCATTAGTTGGATCGTCGAGTGCATAGCCCGACATCGTATAAATATCTGGACAAAGTTGAGTCGTCAGTTTAGGAGCAATTTCGATTGGATCGCCTGCAAAACAATCTTTTGCTACTTGCATGATAGGTTTACCTGGGATATCGATATGTTTTCCTACAGGAAGATTAAATGCTTGAGCTGGTGTCGTGTGGGTGTGAGCAGTCCACAGATCTGCATCAAACATGGCTAGTGAATTCTCCATAGCCGATCCTTCTCTCACATCGTGAAAATACTCATGGATTTTATTGATGGCCACTGTGTAGGGTGATTGACGAGGGTCTAAGATGTTGTCTGGTATCCACTGGCGGTTATATGTATAGTCAGGTTCAAGTGTTGGACTGGCAGTAGGTTCCATTGTGGGTGTCAAGGTTGGAACAAGTGTAGGAGTGGCTTCTGGAACTGTTGGAGTTGGCACTAAAGGCGTTGGTGACGGTTCAGGTAGTGGTTGCGGCTGCGGCTGTCCGGAACAACTCACTAAGGCGACTGCCCCTCCCATAATTGCGACTGCAGTTAAACCAAGTGCAACGAGCATTTTACGGTGTTTATCGATGTATTCGCCAGCTTTTTTTGAAAAATCATCCTTATGAAGCCAGTAGCGTATGCCATCATCTTCATGAGATACGGCCTCATTTTTTATATTTACTCCAGCCATCATCTCAGTATTTATTCGATTCATACGTGCAAGCTCAGATTCGACTTTTTCTTCGTCTGATTGGGGATTTTTGGCCAGATTTTCAATCAACATAGTTTCTGCCTATATATTACTCTTTGTTACATTAAAATCAAGCAGTTCTAAAAATTGCCGCTAACGAATGGGTATCTGTGTGAAGTAGGACAAGAGGTACATGAATAGTGTGTATAAAAAAATCAGGGCGATGATAATAACAAAACCATAGCAAAGATATGTTGCCCCCTTAAGTACTGGATTGTCAGATGTCTTTTTTCTGGATTTTCTTTTTCTCATGTAATTTAAAATTAACAGTATCGAGAAAATTTTTCAACACTATTTTGGCGGAAGGGGTGGGATTTGAACCCACGGTTCCTTTCGGAACACACGCTTTCCAAGCGTGCGCACTAGGCCACTATGCGACCCTTCCTTTGAGCTCTCATTTTACCAAATATGATGTAAAATTATTCTTTCCTATGGCAGAGCATGTAATTCTTGTAGATCAAGATGACAATCAAATTGGCACCGCAGAAAAACTTCAGGCTCATCGAGAAGGTAAACTTCACCGGGCTTTTTCGATATTTATTTTTAATAAAAAAGGCCAATTACTTTTACAAAGAAGGGCTTTAACCAAGTATCATTCAGGTGGTTTATGGACAAATACTTGCTGTAGCCATCCCAGACCCAGTGAAAATATAGATAACGCCGTTCATCGAAGGCTTAAAGAAGAAATGGGGTTTGATTGTGACTTAAAAAATGTCTTCAAATTTACATACAAGGCAAAATTGGATAACGAGTTAACCGAGCATGAAGTTGATCATGTATTTATTGGTACCTGTGATGCACACCCACAAATAAACCCAGATGAGGTAGATAGCTACAAATGGGTCGATCTAGACTGGTTAAAAAAAGACATCGAAAAAAATCCCGATTTATACACCTATTGGATGAAAAAAGTCTGGGATAAAGTTTTTTCTTACATATCCTCTTGACAGCCGAGTTTATATCAGATATCGTGTAATCAATGGCCCGTCGACGTGCATCAAAACACCATACTACCGTCACTCTTATTTCTGTTATTTGTCTCGTCATTGCTATTTTAATGGTTTTTATTTCTTCAAGTTCGATCAGTAAAAATGGGATAACCCTTCTTAATAAAGCTGCCGGAACGAGCATGTCCCCTATTAATAGGTGGGGTAATGCAGCCGATTTTGATGGTCTAAGCAGTTATATTGAAGCGCCCGCTACTATACCAGTTAATGCGCAATTTGGATTTACTGCCGAAGCTTGGTTTAAATTAAGGTTTGACCCCAATAGTTATGTAGACCAGTCGATGACCATTGTGAATAAAATTAATTATGAGGATGAAAATTTTCTTCTCAACGTAGGTATTCGTTCTGAAGATGCCCAAAAATATAACCTTGATTATTATTTTGTAGTCAATAATCAGCGATATGATTGTCATTCTGATTGGACAGTAGCATCTCATCAGCGCTTAGATTACCAACATGCAAGCGCATGGCACCATTTAGCCGGAGTGATACAGCCGAATGGTGATTTAAGCATTTTTGCAGATGGTGTAAAAGAAACAGGCTCAATTGGTAATGTATCTGGTACCTGCAAAAGTGCTGCACCGATTAGAGTGGGTGCTGTTGGATTTGGCTCGCATCGAGGCTACTTTAGCGGTCAAATTGATGAACTAAGACTTTCAAACACAGCTCGATATCAAGTTTCATTCCAGCCTTCGCTTACGCCTTTTGTGAGAGATGCTAATACGATGCTTCTCTACCATTTTGATGAAAAAGATGGCGTAACTTCGATAGCAGATGATTCTAGTAATGGATACGCCGGTGTAATTAACGGCCCGGTACATTTTGTTACCTCTACAATCCCTTTCCCTTTCGCCGGAGCAGGAAAATGATCTCCTATGTGTGAGACTAGTCTCCTCGTTCTCCACCCCAGTCAGGTCTTAAATCAAGCACGACATATTTTGACAATTTACTCAAAATAGTTGGCTTTGTTTCTTTGACGATTTGTGCTGCTTGTTGTTCTTGATCGAGCTCTTCCTGCTTCTTAATTAGCTGTGAGACATCTCTGTGAGAAAATTCAGCCAAATATGTAATGCCTGCCATTAAACGATCACCAAGATTATCTTTTCTATTTCTTAAATCTCCAAGTTTTTTACTAATAAATTCAACTATTTTAGGGTACACGCGTTTAACATATTCTTCAGATACTTCCGGGTCTTCAGCTAAAGCTTTATTAGTTATATCTTCCAGAATCAGCATTACTTTTTCTGCTGTGATTTCGTCGGTGATACTATTGGTCACTGACCGGGCATCATTGCGTAATTTTTTAAAATAACCTCGTTTCATTTCTCTTACTCCCCCATCCCCCGCAGTTAAATCAAGACCTGATTCGTCGGCAAGTTTTTCTACTTCACGAATATCATGCATAAATCTCAAAGAACTATTGCCCAAGTTATCAGCCGCTTCCTCAGTCCACGCAACTGCAGTTCTGGCATAGTTTTCATGTGCCCTGCGAGATAAATCATCATCAGATATTGCTTGTGCGTTTGATATGTCAATTGGATAACCCGATTCTTCTAAGATATCCCTTATTTGTATGACTGTTGCTGGTTTACCATTGAAGGTGAGTGTTCTATGATTGACATCAGGCATGACCTGATCTCTGATAATAGGATCTTCGTTAAGGTCGAGGCAAAACATTGATGCGCCAAAAGGGTCAGTTTTAGCTTGTTCATTAATTTCATCTAGTGTATTGTGGAGAACAAACAATTGTGCTTTCTGGACCGTAGAATAGAGCCGCACCCGTTTGTCTAGTGTTGAAGTATATGATACATTTTCCGGGTTTACCAAACCTCTTTCCGGCATGTTTTACCCAATCTAGCAAGGCCTATAGGATCTGTCAAGGGGAATTTTGATATAATTTAGGTGAGCCGGAGTGGCGGAATTGGCAGACGCGCAGGATTTAGGATCCTGTGTCCGCAAGGACGTGGGGGTTCAAGTCCCTTCTCCGGCACATTTTCTGTTAGACTAACTACATGGAGCCATCTGCTAGTTGTCCAGTTTGTAAACAGCCAATTCAAGTAGCCTGGAATTATTGTCCCAACTGCGGGAAAACACTGCGCGAACAACCGCTATCTATTTCTCCACTTAAACAGCTTGGTATTTATTCTCTGAGTTTTTTTCTGCCACCTTTTGGACTAGCGCCGGCATTTAAATATCTCAGTCAAAGAGATCCCAAAGCAAAAATTGTTGGAACTATAGCCATCATTCTCACTGTCCTTTCACTAGTTGTTGTGATTTTATCGTATAAGGCGTTTATGGATTATTATTCCCACATATTAAATTCACTTACCTCGCCTAATCTGAGGTAAATTTTGATAATATAAACCTATGGGAGTCAACGAAGCACGTTTGAGATTCCTTGAATATTGCGAATTAGATAAAAATCTTTCTCGCCGCACAGTCCGGATGTACGGATATTATCTAGGCTTTTTTCAAAACTGGCTACTTAAAAAATATGTAGCTGATGTCGATATGTCGGTTGAAAAAATTGACGAAAATATGATCCGTGAGTTTCGGTTATACCTCTCAAATCAATATAAAAATGAGTTTAAAGGCGAGCTTAAAAGGCAAACACAAAATTACTTCCTAGTTGCTCTTCGATCTTTTTTTAGGTATTTATTAAAACAAAAAATGAAAGTAATTCCTCCGGAGATGATTGAGCTAGGTAAAAGCAGCGATCGCGCCATCAAGTTTTTGCAGCCTGAAGAACTTGAACGATTATTTGCTTCAGTTGACACCTCAGATATTAGAGGTCATCGCGATCGCGCCATCCTCGAAGTTTTGTTCTCCACAGGCTTGCGTGTTTCAGAACTTGTCGGTCTCAACCGAGATCAAATCAACTTTGAAACCGGTGAGTTTGGGGTGATCGGTAAAGGCGGTAAAGCACGGGTAGTTTTTTTATCAGAGCGGGCTAAAGATTGGCTCAAAAAATTTTTTAACTTACGCCGCGATAATTATCGACCGCTTTTTATCAGATATTCAGGGCCTCGTGAAGAGGAGGTTTTAACAGATGAAAGATCGCGTTTATCTGTGCGCTCGGTTGAGCGGATGATTGACAAACACCGCAAAAAAGCAGGCATATTGTTCCGTATTGGTCCTCATGTACTCAGACACTCATATGCCACCGACCTACTTCAGCACGGTGCAGATCTACGATCAGTGCAAGAAATGCTCGGTCATAAGAATATTTCCACCACTCAGATTTACACCCATGTCACCAACATACGTCTCAAGGAAATCCACGAGAAGTACCACTCAGGAAATAAAGGTGAATGATACAATATAGTCTTATGCGCCACTGGCTAAGCAAAAACTGGGTGGAAGTAGTACTCTATCTAGCGATCTCGCTTTTCATCGGTTATATCTCCTACTACACCATCATCCGCTACCAGCATATATACGCTTCATATTTTGATTTGGGGATCATGAACCAAACGGTTTATAACACCTATAAAGCCATCACTACCTTCGATTTCAGCCGCTTTCTGGAGATGACCGATCCCATGGGATTGGGTCAATTTAAGCGTATGGCAATCCACAATGATTTGTTTCTAGCTCTGCTTGCGCCTTTTTACCTGATTCATGCTGGTCCCGAAACATTACTGTTTATACAAGCTTTTGTCGTGGGATTGGGTGCGCTTGGCGTGTACGGCATTGGTACGCATGCTTTTGTTAAGCATCAATCTAAAAAAATTATCGCCCTTGTTTTTGCCCTGGGGTATCTTCTCTATCCTCCTTTAGGTAAAGGAGTCATTTTCGAGTTTCATGCAGTTACTCTCGCCACGACATTTCTGATTTTTATGTTTTATTTTTGGTTAAAACGGAGATTTGGGTGGAGTTTATTATTTATGGCATTGTCACTTCTTACCAAAGAGCAAGTTGCCTTAACGACTTTTTTCTTTGGTGGTTATGCGCTGCTGTGTCACACAATCATATTGCCAAAATCAGTTAAACATGTAAAAAAAATCATACGAGAGTTGAGACGCGACCCTGACAATCTTAAGTTTACGACAATCGTGATGATGGTCAGCTTTGTCTGGTTTGTACTATCAATTTGGGTAATTATCCCCTACTTTAGAGGTAGCGAACACTTTGCACTCAAGTACTATGATGACGGTATCACGTCGGTCAAAAATGTTTTCCACGAAACAACCCGCGATTACCTACTGTATATGTTTGGACCGTTTGGTTTTATATCGCTTCTAGCACCCCTTAAGCTTCTTATTGCTCTGCCTGAGTTTGCGATCAATCTTTTATCCAATAACGACAATATGCGTAATATTTACTATCATTACCAAGCCGTTATTACTCCGTTTATCGTGATTTCGGCCATATATGGCCTCAGAAATGCCACCAAACTTACTAAATTCAAAAATGCTTGGAAGTATCTCACGGGGTATGTTTTTCTCATGTCTGTTGTGTTTGCCGTCTGGATTGGGCCACTCCCCTTCTCTTTTCAGGCAGATACATACGCTTTTTTTAATCCCAGATCAGAAGAGCGTGATATCAATATGTGGGCTGATTTTTTGAAAGATGAAAAAATCAAAGTTTCGGCTAGCAGTCAAATTGCGCCAATTTTCACATCTCGCAGATATTTTTATAATTTCGGTAAAAATTACTCCCGATCTGATTATATTGTCATCAGGCTGCCTGAGGTATATAATTATCCAGAGAAAGACGAGCTCATACCAGTTTACGAGAAACTGATGAGCGATCCCCTATTTGTCAAGATTTTTGACAAAGACGGCGTCGTTGTCTATAAAAAACTATGATATCTGTTGTTATTCCATTTTTTAATGAACAAGAAAATTTAGATCCGTTATATGAAGAATTGGCCTCTGAATTCCAGGCGATTAAAAAAGATCATGAAATCGTTTTTGTCGATGATGGATCTACTGATGGCAGCGAACAGATTGTTGACACTCTTGCTCACAAAGATAAACACGTTAAACTCGTGAAACTCAGAAAACGATTCGGTAAAGGCGAAGCGCTGTCTCGCGGAGTCAACCATTCTTCAGGTGAAATTATTATTTTTATGGATGCTGATTTGCAGGATAATCCAGCAGACATCACCAAGTTTTTAAAAAAAATCGACGAAGGGTATGATCTGGTCAATGGTGTACGTACTTCAAGAACTCACAACTCGATGATAAAAACGTACTCACTTTTAGGCAATAAATTTCTTAAAACATTTGCTCACTCCCCTTTTACAGATATCAACTGCGGTTTTAAAGCGTTTAAACGCGAGGTGCTTGAGGAGACTGTTTTGTATGCCAATAACTTCAGGTTTTTGCCGCTTGATGCTTTCACCCAAGGCTTTAGAGTCACCGAAATCCCAGTCGATAACCGCCCCCGCCTCCATGGAACTTCAAAATTTGGAGTCGGCAAGGCATTTATAGGTCTAATCGACGTGATTACAGCCTATTTTTTACACCAATTCTCAGAGCGTCCACTGCACTTTTTTGGCATGATTGGAGGTATTTTTTTTGCCATAGGAGGACTTATTACTTTGGAGCTTATTATGGAGAGAGTATTTTTTCATGTGCTTTTGTATAGGCGGCCATTGTTCCAACTGGGAATGTTTCTTGTCATCGTCGGCATACAGATTATCATGACGGGAATTTTGGGTGAACTGATTGTTTATTTATACAAAAGGCGGGACAAATGAGTGGTCAATCTCGCAGCTACAAGGTCTCAGATCTGGAGACTCAACAGAAAATTCTTATAGCCGAAGGCTACGATCTGCGCATTAATAATCTCGCTCGATTTTTGCACCAAAATATCATGAAAATTCCGGGTAAATTGCTCGATGTCGGAGCAGGTAATGGCTTATTCTTACGTTTTTTTAAAGAGAAAAATTTTAGCGTCACCGGCATAGAACTAGAAAAAAAGTTAGTTGACTTAATGAAGCACAACCCACATTTGGCTGAAGTTCCTATTACACAAGGAGATATTACTAAACTCAAAGGTAAGCCTGAATTTGATTATGTTTTGGCCAGCGATGTGATTGAACATATCGAGGATGATGATTTTGCCATACACAATCTGTGGTCGTATGTAGCGCCAGGTGGACTACTGGTCATCACAGTGCCTTCGCACTCGTTTTTATATGGAAAGAGAGATAAACTATGGGGTCATTATCGAAGATATGATGCGGACTATCTTCTCCCAAAATTACAGAAACTAGATGGTCATGTTGTCTCGATCAAGCATTGGAATTTCGTCGGGCTGATAATTTTTTTTATATATGAAAAAATACTGCGCCGACCACCTGCCGAAGGTTTCCGGTACAAAAACGGATTTATTCCTCAGCTTCTTAGATTTATGGTTGAATGCGAGTTACGTCTGGAATCACTGCTTGGTGGGACGCCCTTTGGTCTCACACTTATTGTTGCAGTCCGAAAAAACTAATATAATCATTATTCATGAATCCCGTACTTGCACTGATTATTGCCAATATTATCTGGGGCGCAGCCTCGCCTATTTTTAAATATGCATTAACCGATATCCCCCCTTTTATACTTCTGTTTGTCAGGTTTTTTGGAGCGTCTTTTATATTTTTGCCTTTCATACGAAAATACCACTTCGAGAATATAACACTGAAAGATTGGTCATATATCGTTGTTGGCACGCTTTTTGCATTTACCATACACATCGGCTCACTTTTTTTTGGGCTCCAAAAAACCGAGAGCATCAACGCGCCAATTATTCTCTCGGCCGCTCCCCTATTTCTGGTCATGGCGGCCTGGTTTTTTCTCAAAGAAAAACTGAAGATGAAAACAATTATGGGCACAGTGGTGTCATTTCTGGGCATATTGATACTTATCATTTCTCCGATTCTAGCCAAAAATGGCCTTGATGGATTCGCCGAACAAATTGAAGGTAACGTACTATATGTCATATCAACCATCAGTCTGGTTGTATCGATCCTCATTTTCAAACCAATAACCAAAAAAATCCCGCCGCTCGTGATGACATATTTATCGTTTGTTATTGCTTCGGCATCGTTTTTCCCCTTTGCGCTGACTGAACTGCAGACATGGAGCTTTGCCGATCTTAGTCTGCCTGGTATAGTGGGCATAATTTTTGGCTTATTTTTTTCGTCAGCTATCGCCTATTGGCTCTATTTTTATGGGATTTCCAAGATTCCGGCACAAGAAGTGGGAATTTTTACCTATACTGACCCGATTGTGGGTATATTGGTGGCCGCTCCCCTTCTGGGAGAATTCCCCGATCAATTTTTTATCATAGGTTCAATACTAGTTTTTGGAGGCATATTTATCAGCGAAGGAAGGCTTCATTATCATCCTTTTCACAGATTAGCCCGTAAAAAGGTATAATTGACTATATGAATTTTGACACCAATACCAAAATTGCCATCACAGGCGGGGCCGGCTATATTGGCTCCTTTGTGGTCAAATATTTGCAGGAAAAAGGCTTTAACAATCTGTTCATACTAGACAATTTCGCCTCCGGCCATAAAGAAACTACGTTTGCTAAATCTATTGAGGTAGATTTGCTTGATAAAGACAAATTGCTTGATATTTTTAAAGCTGAAAAATTTGACGCCGTGATCCACTTTGCAGGTTTAATTGTTGTCCCTTTATCAATGGAAGATCCCTACAATTATTTTCACCATAATTTTAATACGTCATTAAATTTACTCGAGGTGATGAGGCAAACTGGTGTGAAGCATATTGTTTTTTCCTCAACTGCCGCAGTGTACGGTACGCCTGAGAAATTACCCATCACAGAAGAAGAAAGTATTAAACCCGAAAACGTCTACGCCGAAACCAAAGTTATGACAGAAACAGTTATCAAGTGGTACCACAAAATATTTGGCATCAATTATGCGATTTTAAGGTATTTTAATGCGTGTGGCGCAGCTGAAGATCATGGCGAAGATCATCAGCCCGAAACACATCTGATACCTCTGGCAATCAAGGCGGTTCTGGAAGGCAAGCCAATCGAGGTCACAGGCACTGATTATGACACCCCAGATGGAAGCGGCATACGAGACTATGTGCATAATGCAGACTTGGCCAGCGCTCACCACCTGGCTCTTAAATACATTATTGAGCAGGAAAAATCAGATATTTTCAATCTTGGTACCGGCACGGGACATTCTACTTTGGAAGTAACCAAAGCCATTATCGAAGAAGCTAAAAAATTAGGTATGGACGCAGCTTATGTCACGAAACCCCGCCGACCAGGCGACACTGCTATGTTGTATGCCGATAACACCAAAGCCAAACAGATTCTCGGCTGGAATCCGACCCACACTGATATTCAAGCAATTGTCGCCGAAGCCTTCAGGTGGCACATGAAGCAGGCTCATCATTGACAAGCAATAATTTGCGTGTGAAAATTGAGTATGCCACCCTCTGATACTGAAAAAAGCGGATCGACATTTCCAATCATCCCCTTTCTTGTAACAATTATCGTAATTTTATCCAGCGTACTGACATATTTCGTTTTTAAACCAAGTGCTACCCAAAAACAGGTTCAAAATACCCAAGCGATTTCCCAACAAATTGTTCAACAAACTACTCAGAAAACATGGGTCAAACCCATATCAAACTCGCAGGGGTTTGCTTTTATTGATCAAAAAAATCGGAAATTTTATATTTATCAATTCAAAAATAGTCAGCTTTCTTCTGTCGAGGAAGAGCCTCTTTGGGGGTCAGAAACTGCTGGTACAGGGACAGATAGCCCCCTTGTATCTCCAGATATGTTATATACGGCTTTAATAGATAAGAAAACTTCACAATTGTGGTTAATGTCCAATGACACCTTGCTTAAAAAAGCAATTACCTCAGATGCAATAAGTAGGATTACTGCTTGGTCTCCCAATAGCAAAAAAATTATTTATTACGCAGGCGCCGATACTGTTGAAGATCGTAAAAATGGTGAATTGATCGATTATTCTAAGCCGGAAATATTTTCAAAACACAAATTGGGTGGTTTTTATATGTTCAATATCGATACCGGTGAAACAATCGGTTTATATCCTCTGAAGGCGATTGAACAATTTGTCGATAATGACCGACTTATCTCTTTTATTAATTGGGGTGATGTGCAGAATCCTGTTAAATCAATTTTCTTTGATACCAACACATTTACAGCTACCTACAACGATATCAAACCTTCAAGAAGTAGTATCGGTCAATACACGTTTAGAGATAATGGGAAATATTGGGCTTTTAGTTATTCAAAAGATCCTACCAATGACATGAGTATCGTTTACGCTCCATTCCCTGAGGAAGTAGGAACAACGATTGATGCTGGAGCTTGGGCAGAAATGCAATGGCCGCTTTTTTCACCAGATGGAAACTCTTTAATTTATATTAAAAGAGATGGTTTTTTTGAGCCAGGTTATCCCAAATATGTTGTTCATAAATATGATCTCAATACAAAATCTAACACTACCTACGATGAAGGATTCAGAACTTGGTGGGTTGACAACAATAACATCATGGTTGAAGGATATGAAGACGCGCTTAAGAATACTGTACGTTATTACACATTGAATCTGCAGACGAAAGCCGTCAAAAAGATCTTCTCACAATAACGATTTACCTCTGATTTTGGTATAATTAGAGCTTATTACTGCGGGATTAGTTAAACGGCCTAATATCTGCTTTCCAAGCAGAGGAAAGGGGTTCG
>CAYLXX010000010.1:11179-30233 GCA_964387955.1 uncultured Gammaproteobacteria bacterium | reverse complement strand
GCGGGATTAGTTAAACGGCCTAATATCTGCTTTCCAAGCAGAGGAAAGGGGTTCGACTCCCCTATCCCGCTCCAAGATTATCATCTATTACTTCTGGAGTTGACTTCGTAATCTGTTTTTGGCATAAATAAATATCAATGGAGAACGATGATAAGCCTCAGGTCAAAAAGCATAACTTACATACCATTCTCACGGTCCTGGGTTTACTTATCTTGGTTGGGTTAATAGTGAATGTAGACTTCATTTTCAATAAACAGGCAAATTTTTCTAATCAATCCAAGGCTGCTGAGATAAATAAACCAAAAATTCAAGGCCAGAAAATATCAGGATATAAAGAGATTACTCTTCAGTCCGCACCACCGAAATCTGTTTCATTGAGTAGCATCGCAGTTTTTCCTTCGCTTACTCAACAGCCGAATTTACCGATTACTGGTAACTGGCAAGGTAAAACTGTCAAAGTAGTTCCTGACGATCGATTTTTTCCTTCGTATAATTTTTTCACTTATTATGGCGTAAGTTCGATGAATACTTTACAAAATAATCAGATGATAATCGGGGGTTTAAGCGGATTTGCACTGAAAGCACCTGAGGATACTGAATGGCAAAATCTTGTTTTAGTACCGGCCGATCAATTCCTTGGTTTATCAGGTAATGTGATCAGTAAAACTCTCCAGGTATTCGATCAACAAAATACTGATACATATGTATTGGGTACTACAGGCCTTTTACGATGGCAGGCAGATGGTACATTGACCGAGATCACGGATGCGAGCAGACCCGGTACGCATATGTCTGGGATGAATGATATGGTGTCCTATGGAAATCGAGGTATGGCAACTTACTATAACGATGGGTCTCAGTGGTATCTCTATTATCTTGAAGATGGGCAGATGAGGAAATGGCTTCTGCCCCGTCCCGACCCAACAACTTTTTCAGATACTGTAAGCGGCATGTTTTTTGACCCCGATGATTCGACTCACCAGACAATCTATGCTTTAGTGAATCATTGTATCCCCAACGGTACTCATTGCGACACAGCCCATGGAGGTCAACGTATAAATTATTTATATCAATATCATTTTTCAATTGATCCCGGGATTCCGCTGGATGTGATTCAACTGGGAACGTACTCTTTCGTTGGGCAAATTCATTCGCAA
Organism: uncultured Gammaproteobacteria bacterium; assembly: GCA_964387955.1. Classification (GTDB taxonomy): domain Bacteria; phylum Patescibacteriota; class Microgenomatia; order UBA1406; family GWC2-37-13; genus CAYLXX01. The sequence goes on along the minus strand of CAYLXX010000010.1, from coordinate 29,076 downwards.
GGATATATTTACGGTATGTCTATGAGGCATATGAGCGGTCAACCCACGCAAAAAATAGTATACGGTTCATATGGCCCAAGCGCGTACCGCAATGGTTCTGATATGGTAGTTTTTCGAAATTTTGATCCACAGGCTTCATCTCTCCAAGGTCACCTGATTGATGCTCGCAATCCCGGCGGCTTATTTGGCCAGAATACCTTTGATGCATCTACTGCAGACACACATTGGTTTAGCACGACTATGGGCACAGTTGTTGGACCATATATCGGAAGCGGATATGAAACAAGCGATACGGCGCAATATACATACATGACCCAGCCCGAAAAAGATATGCTGGCCAATCCTTATACTTTTACTTCCTCGAGTGATTCAACCGGTACTGTGTATATAGGTCATCAATATTTGCACGGTCAGTTTAGAAGTGCGCTAGTAACGATTTTTGAGCAACCTTTGCCTACACCGACACCTATTATTTACGGCCCGTGTGACGCCGATATCAATCATGATACACGTGTGAACTCAACTGATTTTTCTATACTTCATCGTGAATTTGGAAGTGCCTGTCAACCATCTGATGATTTTTGCGCTGATATAAATCATAGCGGCGTAGTAGATGTTTCTGATTTTGTGATTTTACGTAATAACTTTGGACTTGAGTGTATAAAACCTACTCCTACACCATGAAAAAACTAGTATTTGTGATCCATAAGCATCATGCAACTTCCTTACATTATGATTTCCGGATAGAGATTGATGGCACTATGCCTTCGTGGGCGGTGCCGAAGGGTCCTTCGCTTGATCCGACCGTAAAAAGGCTGGCAATGAAAGTCAATGATCACCCCATGAGCTATCGCCATTTTGAGGGCGTGATTCCAGAAGGTGAACACGGCGCAGGTCCAGTGATGATCTGGGATGAGGGCACATATACACCTGAGGTTGAGATCGCCAAAGGAGTTCGAAAACAAATTACAGATATTAAAGAAGGAGAGCAAGTTATGAAGGACGGGTTAAAATCAGGTGAAATCAAGTTTTTTCTTCATGGCAAAAAATTAAACGGGTCATTTGCGCTGGTGAAGACACGCAACTTCGGACCCCCCAATGCCTGGCTTTTTATCAAACATAAAGATGAGCACGATGTCAAAAATTATGACGCCAAAAACTTTGATTTCTCTGCAGTCTCCAAGCGCAGTATTGACGAAATACGAAATAGCTAGGTTTTTTTTGATAACTCTTGACATATCCCTAAAATTTTAATATGGTGGTGTATGTCTGGATTTCATTTCAAGAATTCTCCACCTTCACGAAATACATTCGTACTCTTAGCATTGCTTATCCTTACTCTTCTCTTCACGATTTACGCAAATAGATTTCTCAGTAATAACCTTGATAAAAATTCACATGCCGCAACCAGTCTACAAAATGTAGTTCTCGTGAGTCCTACACCAACGCTTTCTATACGGACATATAATTTTTACCATCATAGTACAGGCGGATATGTCTGGTATAACGATCTTAGGTATTTACCAGCTATGATCCACGATCTCGCATCTGAAATACCTGAATTAACATACAATCAAAATACCGATGCTCCTTTAATCTATGATAATAACAGTCCGCAAGAGTATTTCACCTATTGGCACGACGCAACAACCTCTGACCATGGTTCGACAATCTTCCATGAACAGATGGATAGATATAGCAATGGTCAACCGAATGCCATGATGTATGAGCATTGCTATACAGTTGATCAAATTACAGGACCGTCATATATAGGACAAAATATTCCGTTAGGCGGAGATCCCGAATGGCACCAGCCACCTCCTGGTCAACCTGATACTACGGTAAATAGTCTTATGAATTATGCCGCAGCTTATCGCGGACTTCGTGATATATACAATCATCATCCAGACAAGGTTTTTCTCATATGGGCTCCTTCGGCTGTGTCTCAGACTGATACCTATGGTCCCAATCAAACAAATGCCGACAATACGCGCAGGTTTTCTAATTGGCTTAAAGATAGAGGCCCGAACGGTTTCTTAGGAGAAGATCCAGTTCAAGTGCAGGTACACAATATATATGTTTTCGACTGGTTTGATTTTACAGCCAAAACAGATACTCCCTATGATGCAGTCTGCGATATGGATGGTTGCAGTAACAGATTAAAGCCAGAATACTGTCCGTCAAGAGATCCTGTTACTCATATTTGCACCTATGATAGTCATCCTAATCCAGCAGCTCAACAAGCAGGTGCTCAGGCCATTTCCCAATGGGTTGTGGCCTCTTTGCGAGATTATGATAATTTTCACCATGGAGTCCCCACTCCAACCCTAGTCCCTTCACAGCCTCCCACAGCTACCCCAACGTATACTCCGGCTCGTGCCGATCTCAATCGTGATGGTATAGTCACGGTTCAAGATTTCAATATAGTCCGTAATCAATTTGGGAGAACATGTGCGCAGATTACCCCTCCGCCATTTCCAACCCCTACACTAATCTGCGGTGATATTGACTGCGATGGAGCAGTTAGTATTACAGATACTAATAAAATAAGAGAATCAATAGGGATGAGTGTTGGAGTACCTAATCGAGTACCCTACTGTAATGGCCAGTTACCACCATAAAACGTACTTTTTTACTTCAGTTTTCTATACTCAATAAACGAAGCCACTACAAGAATCGCGATCGAGATGCCCATTGCAAAGGCCAAAGCAAATGGTGGCCCGAAAATACCATACGTTGGGATAAGACGTATACATGCTCCTGTGATAATCAGGAAAAATGTAACATTGGAGATCAAAATATATTTAGGTTTTTTAACCGTGTACAGTATAAAAAGCATCGGAATACTTCCTAATGTGTACATGATAAAAGGTAAACTTAGAGCTTTAGTCACCGGAGCTGTTTCTGCGAATCTGTCTGTGAAAACAATTTTAAAAATAAAATCAGGAGTCAAAAATAACAGCAAAAATATTCCAGCCGGTGCCAGGAGATATAAAAAGCTTAGTTTAAGCTGGCGTTTGAGGTCTTCAAGACCTTTATAGTGTGAGAACCCTGGTGAAAGTACTTGGGTCACGCTCACGACAGTAGAGATGACTGCTAAAATAATTTTTTGCGCCAAACCATAGTACCCTACTTCATTTCTTAATCCAAAGTATGATAAGAGAAATAGATCCATGCGCAGGCCTAAATTAAAAAATTGCGAGGCTACAAAATATGTCAGCGTATATCCTAATTTAAATTCTTCCCTTTTGACTGTTGCGCGAAACACCTCAATGGCCGCGGCTTTTTTTTCAAATAATATCAGGAGGAAAAAAATCATCGGTCCCACAATACCAAAGATAAAAATCACCCAGCCCACAGTGACGGTATGAAACAAGACCAAAACAAATATGACAAGGGATTTGATGGCGTTGGAAAGGTTTAAATAGAGATTGGCCTTAAAAAAATTCTTGGTGGCAAACAAAAGATTCATGATAAAGTTCTGCCAGATTAAAAAAAGCACTGAAAATGAAGTTAAATAGAGCTCCTGAAGAGGTGCGCCGGTCTTAAAAAATACCTGGTCAAGAAACGGGAAGAACAAAAACAATAGCGCTATTACAACAAGTGAAAAAAGCGATTGATAAAAAAAAGTACTTTTGATAAAGCTATACAAATTAGGGGCTTTTTGGGCGTGTAGAGTGGGTAAATTTGAATAAATTGTCGCTGTAGTACCAAAATCAAGCACATTTGCTAGTACGTAAGCGATGCCCAGAAGTACGCTCAAGACTCCATATTGAACAGGAGTCAGTATTCGTACAAGCAGAAGGGCAAAGAATGCCGTAAAAGCGACGTTTAAGTAATTTCCGAGGGTATTTATGATGATATGGCGACTAGTTGGTATTCTGATGAAGGTATTAATCCTTTTAAGCATGAAGTTAATTGTAACAAAACTTTTGCAAACTAGGTAACCAGACCTTATAATTGATTTCATGGCAAAATCAGCTCTTATTACAGGCATCTTGGGGCAAGATGGTCCGTATCTGGCACAGTTACTTCTTGAAAAGGGGTATAAAGTATATGGTTTGCTCCGCCGTTACTCGAACCCTCGATTCGAAAATCTGGAGTATTTGGGTATCGAAGACAAAGTTGAGTACGTCGAGGGCGATTTGGCCGACGAAGCATCGCTCATTAATGTCATCAAAAATGTTCGACCAGAAGAAGTTTACAACTTAGCCGCCCACTCGTTTGTCGGCGGTTCATGGGATCAGGCTAAATTAGTTACTGAGGTGAATGCACTTGGAGTCTTGTACATGTTGAACTCATTAAAGTATTTTTCCCCAACAACCAAGTTTTATCAAGCATCAACTTCGGAGATGTTTGGTCTTAATCATTCAGAAGGCATTCAAGATGAAAATACGCCCTTTCACCCAAGGAGCCCATATGGCATATCTAAGCTTTACGCTTACTGGATGACAGTGAATTTCCGAGAGTCATACAATATGTTTGCCTGTAACGGGATTCTTTTTAATCATGAATCCCCTATCCGCGGTATCCAATTTGTATCGCGCAAAGTTACCGATGGTGTTGCCCGCATCAAATTAGGTCTAGCTAAAGAACTGCGCATGGGAGATCTTGAGCCTCAGCGAGATTGGGGTTTCGCAGGCGATTATGTGAAGGCTATGCACTTAATCTTGCAGCAAGATAAGCCGGATGATTTCGTAATCGGTACAGGCAGCACTCATAAAGTGCGAGAATTAGTTAAACTAGCCTTTGAAGCAGCCGGTATCCAGGATTGGGAAAAATATGTCAAAAAAGACCCTCGCTACATGAGACCAGCTGAAGTACCAATGCTTAAATGCAATCCCAAAAAAGCCAAAGATTTGCTCGGCTGGGAGCCAAAAGTCACATTTGAGGAACTGGTTAAAATGATGGTCGACGAAGATATCAAACGACTTGAAAAAAAAGTTAAGTAAGCATGCCGCAACTCATATTTGTCACTGCTTTTCTTGTGCGATTAATCAATCTTAATCAATCGCTTTGGCTTGATGAAGGCACAACTGCCAAAGTTACTCACCTATCCTTCTTGCAAATTCTTCTCAATTTTTCTCCGACTGATTTTCACCCGCCGCTCTACTATTTTTTCATGAAAATATGGACAAGTGTATTTGGTGCATCAGAAATCGCTTTAAGGTTTCCTTCAATATTATTTTCTTTAATAGCAGGATACGTTGTGTATCTTATCGGAAAAAAGCTGCAGAATAAGCAAGCCGGCACTTGGGCAGCAGCTTTTTTCCTCTTCAATCCACTCATTATGTATTATTCTCAAGAAGCTCGCATGTATCTGATGGCTACTTGTATTCTTATGCTGGCTTTTTATTTTTATCTTTTTTTACTCGACAAGAAAACTTCTGTAACTCATATTGTGTTGTGTAATGTATGTATTGCTTTAAGTTTCGCGACATTTTATGGATCAGTTTTTTTTATTTCAGCTTTTTATATTTATTTACTGTTGAGCAGACGGATTAAACAGCATATTTGGATCCATCCAGGATTTTTATTGCCTTTTATTTTATTACTTCCTTTGCTTATTAAACAACTGGGGAATGCGCGAGAGTCAATGAAGGTAGTTGTGAACTGGAGTCAGGTGCTGGGAAGAGCGACTGTGAAAAATTTATTGCTTATTCCTCTTAAATTTAGTATCGGACGCATATCCTTTGAACCAAAAAGTCTGTATTACATCATAAGTGTTCCTTGGACGATCTTCATCTGGTTTCTGGCACTTAAACAGTGGTCTAAGCATAAAATGCTAACATTTTTCTTACTTTTTCCTCTTGCGTTAGGACTCATTTTTTCGGTTTTCTCTCCCCTACTGCAATATTTTAGATTCATATACCTAGTTCCGATTCTGTGTTTGCTTCTTGCAGTGTCGCTAAAAAATAATATTCTGAAGAGTGTAGTTCTGGGTGGATTTGTCTTATTTTCACTCGCCTATTTGTGTCTCCCTCAGTTTCAGCGTGAAGATTGGAAATCGCTTGCTAATAGCTTAGCTCCTGCGCAAAGTGTCTATATGATTCCTTCATCGGCTGATGCTTTGCTCTACTACCGACCTGATGTAAAAATTGCACCTATTGATCAAATAGATCGAGCTACCGGTCAAACGTTGGCTGTTGTCCCGTACGCGCTGGAAATTTATGGCTTCAATCACCGTCCGCTCCTTGAAAAGAAAAAATATCACCTTACTAAAACTTCCGCGTATCGAGGATTAACGATTGAGCAGTATTCGAAATGAGATTTTTGCGTGCATATTGGCCCGAATGCTTAATCGCATTAGTAACTTCTGCATTATTTTTATACCGTTTGCCATCGAGTTTTGTGTACAGCTCAGATTTCGGCCGCGATAGTTTGGCGATGTGGAACATACTGCATGGAGACATGACTTTGCTTGGGCCCAAGACTTCGTTTGGCGGACTTTACACAGGACCATATTATTTTTATTTCTTTGCTCCGTTTTTATGGTTGTTTCATTTTCATCCGATGGGAATTGCTGTGGGCAACGCTTTGGCTGGTGTGATTTGTTTTGTTATGGCAATGCATGTAATACGCCAAAAAACATCACTGAGATTTGCACTATTATCATCTTTTTGGATTGTATTGACGCCATATTTTATTTTAAGCGGCCGGATGGCCACCAATGCTTTAAGTTATTTACCGGCTTTATTTTTATATATCGTACTACTCGTTTTTTATTACCCGTTTCGTCGGCCGTGGTCGTGGCTCGTATTTGGTTTGACTGCTGGAATTATTGCTAATATTCATCCTGTCGCGTTGATTGTGATTGTGCCATTTACGGGAGCTATTTTTGTCCTGAGACGTGATAAACATACCCTAAAATATTCGTTTTTGTATTTGGCAGGATTAATCGGTGCGTTTTTACCTCTGGTATTGTTTGAAGTAACTCATCATTTTATCATGTTTAAAAACACGTTTCTTAACCACTCATATACCTTATTTCTTTCCAAGCAAAATGCTATTGTGAATGTCCAAACCTCGACCAATATTTTTAAAAATCTTATTTTCATGAGTAAAGCTACGGGACTAAGAATTTATCCAGCATTCATTCAATTAGTAGTTATACTAACGGGACTCTTTATTGTGCTTTACAAGAAAAAAGATGTCGTCTGGATATTTATTTTTTTTATTACAAATATGTTTTTTTATAGCACTTTGTTTCGTTTCCAGGCCACTGATTATTATCTTTTTCCCTTGCTTGTTTTGACTCAAGTCCTCCTCCTCTATTTTTTATCTTTTTCTGAGAAAGGTATTCAGTACTGGCTATTTCTAGTTCTTATCATATACGGATTGTATTTTTTCCCCAAGGATTTTTATAGGCCGACTCCATATAACTTTGATTTCGCGTATAGGCAATCAGGCGCAGCTGTGAAGTTACTACCTCTTCAACACAGTAATTTTAATATTGTTGTCACGAATGAGTCCTCTGCTGGTATTGTAGGTAATGAGTATAGGTACCCGTTACAAATGCTTGGATACAAAGCCGACTCAATCTTTGGTTACGCCGATTCTCAACAGCTGGTGATAATAACAGAAAGAGGCGATCTTGACGGCATACATGAGCGAAGTTGGGAGATTGACCAGTTTGGTAAAAAAAAGTTAGTCAAAAAAATTAAGGTTGAAACGATGTACTGGTATCTTTTTAAGAAAGCTTAGAAAGGTATTTTTTATATAGTAAAAATTCATACCACCCGCGCATGGCGCCGGCGATAACCCCTTTTATTCCGTCACGATACCCGTGATGCCAGATCATCCAACGAAAAAAAACATACGGCGGCTGTGTGAGTAAGTTGTATACTGCCTGCGGTCTTGAATAATGAATATCTGTGATTTGCATGTCGGTGTATGTCTGAAATTTTTTGACTACTGTTTTGAAGTCTGGATGAGAATAGTGATTTAACGCATTTTGTAAGTAACCTATTTTGCCTTTGACGATGAATTGTTCATGCACATGCACAGATTCATCGTAGCGGGCAGCATCGCGCTTAAAAAAACGTATCAATCGGTCATATGCCCAATCCCCTCCTTTAAGAAATGTACCCAAGAAATATTGGTTGCGTTTTACTCCGTAAGCTGCACAATCTGATCCATGCTCAAGTATTATTAGTAGCTCTTCTTTAAGCTCCGGTGTAACTTCTTCGTCGGCATCAATTCTCAAAATCCAATCGGACTTGGCGTGATCAATTGCCCAATTGACGTTTTCTTGCACTAATTTATAGTTGTCTTGATGACTTGCATTGCGTTTAACCACCTTGACTCCCATTTTTTTGGCAATGGCAGCTGTGTTGTCGTCCCCCATGTCCATCACAATAATTTCGTCGCACCACTTGACACTTTCGAGACAGCGCTCAATATTACGTTGCTCGTTGCGAGCAGGAATAACAGCGGTTATGGTCTGATGAGTAGTCGATACCATTCTGGATTCACCCAAAAATTTTTAATAATTAAAAAAACATACACTAAGGCAAAACTCGCAACAATCCCCATTGGTAACTTCATTTTCTCAATTCCTTTAAGAATAAAAAAGACAAAAGGTATAACTGCGCTTAGTAAAAAAATCGCTTTTACAGTACCCATGTACGGTATTTTAAAATTATATAAGATATAGCCAACAAGAAGTAATATTGGATACATGAGAAGTAGTCTATTGGAGTCGGTGATTTTTTTAATTTCAGTTATATACCCTGTAATTGCTGCAACGATTAATGGAATCGAGGCCAATACTAAAATAAAGCCTATTTTGGAGAACTCCTGGACAGGTACCATGGCATTGTGGCCATCGTAAAACCAAGAGAAATACGTACCGCCGAGAAATGAATAGTGGTGTGCGAGAAAAAAGTCATGAGTCAAGAATGGACGGAAGGTGAACCAGAAATTAAAGCCTCGATCGGCCGGGGGGTCGGACGGTATCATGGGCGGAAATTCCACGGAGGTGGCAAAGGGGTTGCGGAAATAGATGACGTTCCTGATATAGTACCAACCACCAAGTAGAGTCATCACCAAAAAAGGCACAAAAAGATTTTTCAGAGTTTGAGAAAATTTTGTTTTATTGGCAATAATTTGGTCAAGGATAATTGCCGCGATAAGAACAAAAGCAGTGGCTTTAGCCAACATTGCAAGACCAAGCAATAGCCCGAGAATAATTTTCTCTTTCATGCTTTGGGTACCTCGAGTCATCAGGTAATATACGAGTGCGTCACTGATGATAACGGCAGAGAAAAACTCATTGCCGATTGCCGGAGTGAGATAAATGACGGCAGGTGTTGAAATCACAAAAACTGTTCCTGCAAGTGCTATTGTTTTGTCAGTAAACTTTTTTTTAAAAAAAGGATAGCTAATGGCACCTAACATTACCCAAGCGATGAGTCCGATATATCTATATGTTTCTGGCTTAGGTAGTACTGCGGCAAGAATATAGTAAAGAGGTGGCTGATACAATTCCCAACCTTGATTGGCAAGCGGGACGCTTTTATGGTGTTGCAGGTATGTGACATACTCGATGTGATAGATAGCATCAAAACCTTTTTTGGCAGGATAGGTTAGCGTATTATGAACCTGTAGTATAAACAGCGCAACAACGGCAGCTATTACGACTACTAAAAATTTATTTTTCGTAAGGGAAGACGTATGAGCGATAGACGCCTTCTTGGTACGTGACGAGCGCTTTTTGATTGGTTTGTAATGGTTTATCATCAGTTACAACTACTTTTAATACAGGCGTCGGCTGTTGTAATTCATCGGGAAATATCCAGCCAAAAAATTCATCTGCAAAACTAGTTGACGGATTGCGGGCATAAATTTTAAATAAAAATCTCCAGCCGCCGTATCCATGGTATTTACGCGGATCTTGGCCATAATTTTCAAGGGCATACGGTTTATCGCCGACATAGCGCATAGTTTCTTGAATCAATTTTTTTCTTGTAGTAAGACCGTATTTTTCTTGAGGGGACGTAAAAATGACTAGAGCGTTGGCAATCAGAAAAACCGTAAGTAGTATATATATAGTGGCTCGAGAGTATCGACTTAAAACAACACCGATACCGATAGTAAATAAAGCATATAATCCTATCAAGTAGTATTCGGCCGCATAGCCTGGATAAAACATAAACCCAAAACAGTACATCAGTATACCTGCGATAACATAGCTATACTCTCTTCCCTTTTTAAAGAATGAAACAAGTATGAAAAGAATATAGAGTGAAAATATTATCAGGATTGGATTGGCTTGAGTAATAATACAATGTTGACCTAAACATTGTTCGTTTTGGAGTGCATCAGGGATCTTTAAAAACCAAATTTTGCCTAGAGCATTTATAAGAACTTGAGTATGCAGAATAATACTCGATGAATCGATTTTAGTGGCTGCTTCTTGGTGCTTGCCAAAAATCAGGCGATATGGTGCCAGCAAATTATCAAAATGGTGCACAACATCAAATACCATCAAGGGAAATGTGATGATGATGTAACTGACTATCATCGGTATCCACGTGTGAAGTTTAATTTTTTTAAAATTGTGAATAATTGCCAGAAACAAAATTGGAGCCAAAATAAGAAGTGATAAATTGGTATGAAATGTTGATGCAAATAAAATGGTAGATAGAATATACCAGCGAGGATTTCTTTGGGCTTTGACGATGCTATAGATGAGCCAAATAGCTATGAATGGCATAGGGCTAGGATTCCAGAAGCGCCTGTCAAAAAAATTGATGAAAGCAGAGCCGCCGTAGACCACCGATGCCACTACGGCGGCTCGACGAGTAAACAAATTGTTGGTTATATAGTAAACACTTGCAGTAGTGACTAGCCCAAACAGCGCTGAATACCAAGCTAATATTGCCGGATCTCCATGGGAGATTTTAAATAAGATGTAATTAAGATAAGTAAAACCAGGACCCAAGTAATATCCAATATTGGCAGCATTGACTCCGATCCAGATGACATGAAAATTTTTGACCTGTTCCCAGGCGAGACTCGCTTGATATTCCTCATCGAAATTAAATGAGAACCATTGGGGGACTTTCCACAGCCGCAGAACAATAATTAATATAAAGAAACTCAAAAGCAGAAAATTTTCCCACGTGATAAGTTTTTTAAAATATTCCCAATATCCTTGATACAGTTCTTTGACAGCGTGTGGTGCTTCTTTCCGAGCTGATCTTGTACGAAGAAACAACGTGATGAGTGACAATGGAAATATAACTCGTTTGGCCATGTAATATCCATAGGTGCGATATATTAAAGACATTTTATCTTTTATTGACGAACGGGTTCCTCCACTGGCAGCTTTATGGTGATAAGCAAGACCTGCGGGAACAAAACGCATCGTACCATATTTTTGCACCCGTTTACCCAGGTCAATTTCTTCGAAGATTTTCGGAAATGATTCGTCAAAGCCGCCTACTTTTTTTATAATATCTCGACGAAACGACATGTTGCATCCGTACGGGAAATCGACATTTTGAGGCCTCTTACTCCAAAATTGTTGGATGAATTTAGTCGCCAAAAAGTTTGTTTTACCAGTAGCTACATCTGCGTTGCTTGGAACCTTTTCGCCATCATTTATTACTCTGCCTGCTGTTCCGACTACATCAGGATTTTCATATGCTGTTAGTTGAGCGGTAATTGTTTCTGGGGTGATTTCGACATCATCATCAAAAAAAAATACGATGTCGCCTGTTGCATGCTCGACGCCGATATTCTTGGCGTGGGAGGTATTGGCCTGATCCAAATTAATGTACTCAATATGAAGTTTTTTGATTTCTTTTTCATTGATTTTGGAGTTATTTTCTTGATCAACAATAATGATTTGGATATCCTTATAAAATTTTCTGATAATAGCTGCATGTTTGAGAGCAAGATTGGGTCGGTTGTAGGTTGGTATGACGACGCTTACTGTAGGCTTCATAAGTTCCTATTTTACAGGAAAATTATGCGCTGTAGGGTTGTTAAAGTAAGGCCGCTCAACTAGGTAGTGAAGTAAGAATGCAACAGGAATAGTTAGTACAAATGCAGCGATGGTATATATGACCATTATTGGTTGACTTGAAACGTTAAATATTGGAGTAAGCCAGCTAATAGTTATCGAATGAATAAGGTAGGCAGGATAACTTATTAAACCAAGAAACAACAACCACTTCTGACTAAAAAAAGTATTGAGTGCTGTGCCTTCGATAAGTGTGACAAGAAATACCAACATCATGAAACTGTCTGACACAATGTGAAGCATATTTAAGTTAAATTGATTGCTTTCAGGAAAAAAGGGAAATGCCAATAAAAAAATTGGTATAAAACAAAGTGTTGCTATCTGAACGCCGCGATTTTTGAAGTTGGTTGTAACTTCCTGCCATTTCTTTTCATCCTGCAATATAAGTGCGATGACGATGCCAACTACAAACGCATACGATCTCACAATATTGAGTCTGCTCAGCGCCAGCACCTTATTGAATACAAAATTTGTGATAAGGAGAGAGACGGTAGAGATTATCAGTATAAGCAAAATATGTTGCCAGTTCAGTTTTTTAACTCGAGAAATAAAAATCAGAAGCACTACTGGATAAACTAAATAAAAAAGCACTTCGGGTGCCAAACTCCAGTAAGGACCGCTGAGAATTGGTATGTTCCAACCCGCCCAAAGCGTGAGTGTGAGATTGGCCAGATAAATCACAGAATATCTGACTATATCTGGCAAATGGTTAAATTGAGATGCATCCAATCTTCCTATTGCAACGTTAACAACAATCATAATGAGTTGAAGTGCAATAAATGCTGTAATAATTTTCTTGACGACCTGGGCATAGTTTTTTTTATCTATATATTTCATCCAGACGAAGTGTACTATCGCCGCAATCAAAATGAGTGTGACCAGCTGAATCCAGGGAGCAATGGATTTATTTATAAAAATAATCATGTTAAAAGTGCAGACAGTAAAAAATAACGGGAAAATACGCATATAACGCTTAGCTACAAAGTTGCCTGGCAATCTGATTTTAGGGTATAGATAAGCCATCAAAAAACCGCATAAAATAAAAAAAACATTGACGCCAAATGGTCCGTTAAGAAATATAGTATTCCAAATTAATTTGGCAATACCTGTTAGATTGTCGGTCACGTGAGCATAACTGAGATGATTGATGATGACAAGAAAAATAGCAAATCCGCGTATACCGTCCAGTGCGACTTTGCGTTGTCTAGCCATGGTCAGGAGCGAGCTAGCATGCGAGACTTATAAAATTGCCAAACGATTTCACTGCCGATAATACCGGAAAACACGAGAATAATCAGGCCAAATGTTAATGCTTGAAATGACCCATGCGATTTCTGGATCATGATAGCGCTCCCCCACCCTAGGCCAAGTGCGATGAGATTAATTACAGCAAGATGAAAGTATTTACGTATCGCCATCAACGGCTGGAAAAAAATACTTTGCACTCCCCAACCGATGGCAGGAAACAAGAAAATTGGCAAAAGTACAGTTGCAGTCTGCGCGTCGGCCGCGGTAAATTTGCCGCCGACAAACAAAAGATGGATTGCAAAAGGACCTATGAGCCACAGTGCAAATGAGGTAATTGATGTTACTGTTATGCCAATAATTTTAGCTTTATTCACCATACGATCGGCCCGCACAAAATTTTTCTGAGCGATGTGTTCTACAAGATGAGGAAGTAAGAGTATCTGAATACCTATAGTCGAAACACCAGCTGCGATCGAGAATATGCGTGAGGTTAAATTAAGATACACAAGATAACCTTCCGGCAAATTTGATGCAAGCGATCTAATCAATAAGGTGTCTGATCGTGCAGCAAACATACTGACAACAAGCGGAATCCAAGCCAGGAAAAATGGTGAGATGGAGATATTTGATTTAAAGGTCCCTTTAACAAATGTCGGTTGGAGGATAAAAATTTGGAGCACAATATTGGCAACAAAGGCAAATACCATCGACCATATTCCAAGAGATCCCACAAGTGCTATGGTCAGAAGAAGATTAGCGCCATTACCAATTGCTTGCGCAAGTGGAAACCTATAAAAATATTTATGAGAGTATAGGTACGCACCAAGTATTGTAGCAATATACGCAAAAGGTACACTCAAAAAAAGAATTCTCATCTGGAATGCTACCTGGTCGACGAATTCTTTCCCCCTGGCACCATACAGCATCTGACTAATTATCGGTGCGCATAAACTCAATAGTGCTGTAAGAAAAATCGTGACAAATAAAATCTTAATTAAATGGGTAAAAAAGAAATCCTGAGCACCTTTGGGATTTTTAATTTTTGCGTGCGTGTATAACGGTAAAAATGAGTCGTTGACTGTACCGTAAATGACTGTGACAAGTACAGTAGGCAGTGCTACTGCGGCAAGAAATATGTCAAGCGTCAACGATGCACCAAATAATCGTGTTATGACTACCTGATTGATAAGTTGGATGAGCGTATTGAAGGCAAAAATACTAGTTATGACAATTCCCTTTTGTATCATTTATATTCCCCAGCTGTAAACTTCGATTGGCCAATTATCTCCTTGGGCTTGAGGCAATCCCTCGACACGTATTTCGCGTTTCATATGCTTTTTGGCATACTGTTTGATTTCCTCGGGCATGAGACTCTGCCAGTCTTCAATGATAAGTATACCTTTTGGGTACTTTGATTTTTGGGCAAGAAATTGCGGCAAAGTTCCGTAAATTATTGTTTGATCAAAAGGATATTGGCGTGGTTTAGCTATACCACGAACAAAATAGGCAGTAACTGGTTGATTAAGGTACCATTTCTGGGGTCCAGGTATGTCATTAAAAATTGCCATGGTAGAGATATTGGGAAATTTCTTTTTTATCTTGGCAAAAGCCTCTTTATAGTTGGCAATTTGTACATCGCCATAGAAATCAGCATTCGGCGTGTAATAAATATCTGGTTTGCGAATAATTTTGTAGCCGCCAGCGTATAGTAGGAATGCAACCAATAAGCAAATAAGAGCACTTTTTTTATGAAATAAAATTTCACCTACTTCTGCCCAAAAAATGGCAAAAAATACCAAAATCAAAGCAAAAAAAGGCACGATATAGCGCAGATTATGTGAAGGACTCATGAATGTCCACAAAAATGGTATGGTCAGGATAAGTGTTAGCGAAAATAATGCAGCTCTCTTATTTTTAAACATGATAAACAAAACACCAAAAATAGACGGAAGAAAAATGAAACTATAGTTTTTCCAGACTAACTCACGAAGATATGTAACATTATTGAGTTGAAATAAATAGTGACTGGTGAAATAGACGACGTCTGTATATAAGTTTCTTAACTGAGAAAACAAAATCAACCCGACAATAACAAAGATGCCTATAAAAATCCGCCAATTGCTCCTGAGACTTTTTCGCCAAAATAATGCAAGGTAAATTCCATATGGTAACCAGACGATTGTTCCTAAAGGATGCATTAATGTAGAAATACTGGCCGTAATAATTGCCGCGATATGCAAAAATATATTTTCCTTGCGACTTTGATCGAGAAGAAGTAGCACATAAAGTATGGCTAGGAAACATGTTTCAATAACAGCATATGGTTTATATTGAGTCGAGATAGCTAAATTCATCTGGAAAAAAGCGTATAAAAAAGCGGCTAATAATCCCCCAGCTTTAGTCGAAAGTTTCGCTGTAAGAAGATATGCAAACCATATTCCAAGTGTGCCCAAAAGGACTATCGGAATTCTAGCCGCCCATTCAGTGAAGCCAAATAATTTAAATGAGATGACTCCCAAAATCAGTTGAAGCGGTTGATAAAAAGCTCCTGCAGTAGAAAGGCCTTTGACAAGTGATAAGTGGCCTTGCACGACGTCGCGGGCAATGGCTGCCATCTCAGCCTCATCTGTCCAAAATGAATGATTACTTGCAATACCCTTGAGTCTAAATACTAGTCCTGCGGCAATGATAATAAAGAGCAAGATATCTGCCGCCCGAGCAGATTTTAGAAGTTTATGCATTCTTTTCATTGTACATGAATTACTTTTCGATGAGTTTTTGCCAACTCGGAGGTAAATTAATGGTTAGTTCAACATTCTTAAATGTATGCGGCTCAAGCGGGCCTATTTTTTTGGCCCATGTCACCATGCGCTTAATTCCTGTGTCAAGCGTGATAGTTTTCTTGGTGCCAAAAATTTTTCTCGCTTTTGAGTGATCAGAATACGCGTGTACAACTTCGTGTCTGGCGGGCAGGAAAACAATCTCTGGTTTAACTCTCATTGCTTTGGCGACTGTTTTTGCGAGTTCCATCACTGTATAAGGTTGGTCAGCGCCAATGTTGATAATTTCGTTGCGAGCTTTTTCTACCTCGACACTTTGGGCAATATAGGGAGCAACATCATCAATGTACGAAAAAGCTCGCGACTGTTTGCCATCGCCAAAAATGGTCAAGGGTTTGCGCTGCATGATATTATTCATAAAAATTCCTAAGACATTACGATACGGATCGCCATGATTTTGTCTTTCTCCATACACATTATGGGGTCTAAAAATGGTGTAATTGAGGCCAAACATTTGTTGGGCCAACTTGAGATCCATTTCAACTGCGTATTTGGCTACCCCGTACGGATCCTCAGGTTTTGGAGTGAGAGTTTCGATCATCGGTGTTCGATTGGTGCCATATACTGCAATGCTTGAGGTAAAAACAAAATGCTTAATTTTGTGTTTGATTGCTTGATTGATTAAATTCACTGACCCGATAACATTATTTTGGTAGTTAAAATGACGTATAAAGTGACTTAATCCTTCGGCTGCATACGCTGCTAGATGATATACATAATCAAATTGAAAAATCGTAAAAAGTGACTCGAGTGATTTTGTATCTGTTATTGAACCATGAATAAAAATTACCTTAGGAGAAATATTTCTTTCGTAGCCGCCGCTCAAATCATCAAGTACGATAACAGTGTGACCCATTTTCAAAAGATGTTCTGCGACATGAGATCCTATAAATCCTGCTCCGCCTGTAACGAGACTTGTGGTTTTCATATTAAATCGAGGTAATCCATCTTACTCCTTTTGAGAAAAGATGTTTAAATGACATTTGTCCATACATAACAGCTCCTGTAGGTGTCTGACGTGCGAATGCTCGTACTTCTTTTCTCTTAGCTAATGTTGAGCGCAGATGAATCACATTCCACATGAGTCCTCTTAGTATCCACACTGAAAGATGTGCTCGCCTCTCAAAAACAAGTCGAATACTCAGCAGAAGCCACAACAAAACATGAAGTGGTGCCATGAGGAAAACTAAAGGAACAGGAGCATCTTTTAAAATATAGTTAAGATTATTTTTGGCACCTTCATAAAAAATTCTAAAAGATGTCTTTTTAGTTATACTCGATCCTTCATAGTGATAGGAAATAGCCGTGGGAAGATAGATAGTTTTGTACCCTGCTAGCCAGGAGCGCCAACACAAGTCAGTATCTTCTCCGTAGATGACATAATTTTGGTCGAAAGCACCAACATCAAAAAAAAGTTTTTTTCTCATCGCAAGGCCGGCATTTTTTGCTCCAAAAACAATCATTTCTTTTGCAAATTTTCTAGGGTTTTGTCCCTGAGCAATATCATAAGGAAATCCGGTGACAGACATGTAATGACCCACCGTATCGATAGTCTTGTTTTTTTTAATAAGTTTGATTTGGATTATTCCGATATTTTGGTCAGCATCAAATTTTTTGACTATTTCTCGTAAGCAGTTTTTTTTGACTTCTGTGTCGACGTTGAGAAATAATAAATAGTCACTCTTACTGTATTTTGCTCCTAAATTATTAGATTGAGCCAATCCCCGATTTTTTTTGGAGTAAATCACACGAATTCTCTTTTTTGACTCATATTTTTT
>CAYLXX010000010.1:0-11079 GCA_964387955.1 uncultured Gammaproteobacteria bacterium | reverse complement strand
CCCGATTTTTTTTGGAGTAAATCACACGAATTCTCTTTTTTGACTCATATTTTTTAAGAATTTTTTTCCCTCCATCTGTTGACGCATCATCAATTACAATCACCTCAAAATATGCATAATTCGAAAGAAGCAGCGAATCCAAACAAGGTTTAATAAACGATTCTCCATTGTAACAAGCAATGATGACTGAGATTGTTGCAGATCTATACGACATCCTGTGAGATTGTTTTTAACCATTCAAATTGAGGCTCCAATTCCTGGGGAATTCTATGAAATGTTATACCTCTATTGAGCAGGTGAACGTGTAACTTAGTAAAATATATCCAATCACTAGGAGTTTTAAGTATATCTGGAAAATGCTTCCAGGCGACTGCATAGGTAGGTTTTACCCGACCCCACCGGCCACGAAGAATATTGATATTGGCTGAGGCTAAATACATAAGTACTGGAAGTTGTATGAAATAACGATCTTTTTTTGAGCTATGCAAAATTTTTTCATACATTTCTTTGATGATGCCAAAATGAGTGTCGGTGATTTTCATATCTGAGCTGACACTTTTCTTTTGTTTTTTGGTGGCAAATGTTTGTTCAGCGTGTACTCTATGGGTAAAAAGATATTTATGCAGGTAATACACGTCATACTTGGAGGCAAGCACAATGCCATGCCTAATATCGGTGGCGGCGCCTTCGGTAGCGTCGTAGAGTTTGGTTTCCGTGAAAATAGATTTGTGATAAATATTGGCGGCAACCGATGCAAATCCGGCAGAGTAGTGATCCCAAAATGTTTTTAACACATGAGGTTGCCGGATCATTTGACTCTTCGTGAAAGTAGGCGAAACATACAAAATTTCGTTTTTATCATCTATGAGGGCAACAGAGGATGTATAAAATTTGGATTTATGTTTGGGAATGGTGCGCAGCCATTCTTCGTGCCAATTGGGTGCAATCATATCATCACTGGGCAGCATTGTCACATACTCCCCTTTTGCTAAACTAAACGCCTTAAGCCAGTTACGGATAGGACCAATATTTGAGCGATTCCTCACATATTTGAATCCATATTTTTTAAATTTGTTGACTGTTTCCCGAGTATTATCGGTTGAGGCATTGTCGACTATGATTACCTCGTAAGGCTTAATAGTTTGATTGGCCACTGACTGGAGAGCTTGGTTGAGAAGGTAGGCTCTATCAAAAGTAGGAATGACGATAGAAATTTTTGGTTTCATATTGTAGTATGTTGGATTAGCTTATTTAGAGTACCCATTATACAAGAAACTGTTAAAATAAAAGTGTAAATAATATTATCCCATAATGTAATGAAGTCAAAAAAAATACATTACTACCTAGTTATAAACTTAGGTCTTCGAAGTATACGAGTCATACTTTTTAACGATCAAAAAGAAATAGTTGAAAAAAATTGGTATCCGGTACAGACAACTATTGAGAATCAAAAAGTTGAACAAAACCCCAACGAGTGGTGGGAATTATGCGAGCAGCTTCTAGATGAACTTTTTCTTAAAAAATCTGAATATAGCGAAAACCTTGAGTTCATTACAGTCACCTCCTCTGCCAATTGTCTCGTGATGTTAGATAAATCTGGGGTCTCTATAAGTAATAGTTATATCGTGAGCGATAAAAGAGCAGTTAAACAAGCACAATTTCTTACTCAAGATAAAAATGTCTCAACTTTATTCACCAATCCGAATTTTTTACCTAACCCGAGCTATATGTTCCCCAAAATGCTATGGCTTAAAGAAAATGACCCAAAATTATTTCGCAAAGTGCACTATTTTATGGGGGCAAATGATTTTTTAATTCACAAGTTGACTGGTCACGTTGTATCAGATCATCTCAATGCCGAAAAATTTTATTATGATTTCAAATTACAAACATATCCGCGGGTTCTTATGAGAGAACTTAGCATTACTCCTTCTCAGCTTCCAAAAGTTGTTGGTGTTGGACAGGCCTCATATCCTTTACTTGCCAGTTTTCGTAAAAATTATTCCCTGTCACCTAAAGTACGAGTAGTCATCACTTCATATGATGCCATTTGTGCCTTTATAGGATCAGGCGCTCTATCTGAGGGAGAGAGCTGTAATGTGACCGGTACAGTTAGTTCAATTCGTGTCTATACTCAGAAAAAAATTAAGGCCAATAATGGGATCTTGAACCAATCTTTTGGAAAATTTTCGATTGTTGGCGGGTCAAACAATATTGATGGTGGTCTTCTCGAGTGGGCAAAGCACATGTTTTACGGAGATAGTTACCCAGAAAAATATGTTTACAAAATCATGGAAGATGAAGCGCAGGAGTCGACTGTCGGGTCACATGGCTTGTTTTTTTTACCGTATATTATCGGCGAGAGATTCCCCTTTTTTGATGCTCATGCTCGAGGCATGTTTTTTGGCTTGGAGAGATTTCACAAACGTAATGATATTATGCGCAGCATTTTTGAGGCATCAAGTTTCATGGCCCACGATAGCATACAGGCCATCGAGAAATACGGTATTAATGTATCTGTAATCCGTATGTCCGGTGGCATGGCTCGCAATAATTTGATCTGTCGGGTGAGAGCTGATATAACCGGTAAAAAAGTCTTTCTCATCGATGAAGTCGAAATTACCTCATTTGGTGCACTATTTATTATGTTGAAGTCTGTCGGTATTATCAAAAATTATCACGCAGTAGCAGATGTAGTCGCGATCAAAGAAACGTTTATTCCTCGCAAGGAGCATTATCAACATTACCAAGAAATTTACACTTTTTTTAAAAAACTATATGAAAGCACAAAGCATCTTATGGTTGAGCGAAATCAATTACTTGATAAACTATCCAATAAAGAAAAATTTATATTAGAAAATTTATAAATCTATTTATGAAAATCATCATACCTATGCTCGGACGCGGCTCGAAGTTTATTCAGGCTGGTATTAAAGTTCCTAAGCCGCTTATTGTCGTTAAAGGCAAGTACATGTTTGAGTGGGCGCTGGAATCGATTGATTTTTTAAATATTAAAAAAGACAGCATATTTATAATTTTGAAACAGCATATTGATCAAGGAGGCCTAGATGAAAAAATCAAAGAGGTAGTGGGTAATAAAGTCAATCTCGAAATAGTCGATTTTATCCCAGAAGGCGCGGCCAAAACAGTCCTTCTTGCCAGATCACACATCGACAATAGTGAAGAGCTTGTTATCTATAATATGGACCAATTTTTTCGGGCCAAATCTCTTCAAAATTACTTCAAAAAAAAAGACCGACCATATGATGGGATAATTCCAACATTTCATGCCACGCATCCTAAATGGAGTTATGTCGAAACCAACAGTAGTGGGTATGTGACTCGGACAGCAGAAAAAGAAGTGATTTCCAACGTGGCCACAGTAGGATTCTATTATTTCAAGAAAGGCAGTGATTTTGTTGCCGCGGCAGATAGCATGGTTGAGAAAAAAATTATGATTAACGGTGAATATTACGTCTGTCCAACGTACAACGAGCTTATAGCCAAAGGTAAAAAAATTAGGTCAATGCCGGTTGATGAGATGTGGAGTATGGCCACCCCAGAAGATGTTGCAAAATTCCAGAAGTACTACAAAGAAAGTTTATGAAAAATCTTTACGTTATCCGCCATCCTCAAACAGAACAAAATGTGAAAGATGAACTACAAGGTGTAACAGACTCTGATCTTACAGAACAGGGAAAAAAGCAACTTGAGCAAATGGCAGAATATTTTTTGGATAAAAAAATTGATATTATCTTCACAAGTCCTCTGCCCCGTTGTCTAAAAACTGCCGATTATATAAGTCAAAAAATTGGTGTCCGATATCATCTGAATCCCCTTCTTCGGGAAGTTAGTTACGGTAATTGGGAAAAACATACTAAAAAACAGCTAACTAATGCTCATTACACAAAAAGAGAAAACAACCGCTTTATTTTTAAACCTCCTGGTGTATATGGTGTCTATCAAGGTGAAAGTTATAAAGATTTATATGATCGACTTGTCCCATTTTGGTCCGAACTTGCACTGATGCCAGAAGAAAATATTCTTGTTGTTGCTCACAGCGGTGTCATAATGGCGGCTAAGAAATTTTACGGCAAGTTGCCAGATCGTGACATAAATTCCTATAGACCTGGTAATAAAACTATATTAAAAGTTAGCAAAAATAAGTCGTTTCACATTTCTGAAGAGTCTCCCCTGACTATCTACCGGCTTGAGAATTTCCAAAGAGGGTGGATTCTGGGTGATTTTGATCCAACAATCGTCAAAACCAAAGATTTTGAAGTTGCCATTAAGCATTACAAAAAAGGCGATCGAGAGAAAAAACACCTGCACAAAAAAGCCGATGAGTATACAGTCATTATAAGTGGAATTTTTAAGATGAATGGCAAATTACTTAAAAAAAATGACATAGTGTGGGTCGAAAAAAATCAAGCAGTAGATTTTGAATGTGTAGAAAATGGGTCCAATGTCGTCGTCAAGATGCCGTCTGTGGCAGATGATAAATATATAGTATAATGCCTTTGTGAAAATCATCGTGCCCATGGCCGGTAAGGGTTCTCGGTTTGCGGCAGCTGGCGATCAAATTCCTGAGTATAAAAAACCTAAACCACTCATCAATATTAAAGGTAAACCGATGGTTCGTTGGGCAATCGAATCTCTTCCTTTTGTAGATTTGCCATATCGTCCCTCCTCTACACCACTGAAAGTTAAACAATCGGATTTGGTATTTATTTGTCTACAAGTCCATGAGGATGAACATAAAATTTCCTCTCTCCTTAAAAAAACATTCTCCAATGATATCAATATAGTTTTAATCCCCGAAGTTACTCGAGGAGCAGTGGAAACAGTTATGGTTGCTCGAACTTTTTTTGATTCAGATGAGGATATGATTGTGTCTGATTCAGATCACTATTTTGATGGCACGTCTCTGTATGAGGCAATTCTTAATAAGGATAATGATGTGATGGGCATAATTCCTGTTTTTCAACCGCCGGATAACGATCCAAAGTGGAGTTTTACGTTGTTTGATAAAAATCTTAACGCACTTGCAGTCGGCGAAAAAGATGCGGAACTGGCAGCTAGAGGCGCCTATGCCAATATCGGCGGGTACTATTTTACTAAAGGAAAAATTTTTGCTCAAGAAGCCGACAAAATGATCAAGAAACAAGAGATGTACGGCAACCCAGGCAAGCAGGAATTTTATGTAGCGCCAATGTATCAGCGATTAATCAATAACGGTATGAGGGTCAAAGTTGCTATCGCTCCTAAAGTATGGGGTTTGGGAACACCATCTGACCTAGAATATTTTTTAGCTAACTTTAAGTTTGCTTAGAAATCAAATTCAGCGCAGAGCCTTTATAAATCGAGGCCACTTGGAGTGTTAATGGATGTGGAGAGATCTCGTATCGACGCAGTTTTACTATAGAGTCTTCCAATCGCACTTGGGCATTTTGACTTTCTTCTCGGTCTAAGGGTAGGCCAATTACTCGTCCGACAGTAATGTGTAAAATATTATGTTGAGGCAACACCTTTAAATCATGTTCTTGATAGAGTGAGGTTAAACGATCTCTTGTGTCAGTAATTTCTTGAGGTATACAAACAGCAGTCAAAATGATGCCGCCTTTTTTATCGATTAATAAATGGTTAAATTCTAGTGAAAGATCTGTCAAATTTCGGCTCGCATAATCTACACTTCCACTATGTTGCAAATTGTGAAAGATAGCCTGTCTTTCGTTGGTGTCATTACCTTCGTATTCTCCTTCGAGAACTGTAGTATGAATTGGGTAATCTGCACCAGCAAGCAAAATATTTATTCCTGTGTCGTGGTCTATATTATCAAGAGGCTTCATAACCTCTCTTTTAACAAGTTCTTGTGATTCTTCGTCAAAAAGGAGAGAAACATTCATCCGGTTTGCAAGTGAAGGAGGAAAACCTCTAAAAGTTTCAAGTTGTCCTTGTTTGGCAGTATTTCTTCCATCAAAATCTATACCTGCATATTTTTGAAGAATAGTCTGTTCAGAATTCATTGGTGACTATTATACTATGGGGCTACAAGATGTTCAATCTATTATAAATTAGCACATTCTTCAGGGTAATCAGTGCAAATTGCATCTGGCTGGAGTGCAATTATTTCCCTGATTCGTGAGAATAATCTTTCTTGCGGTTTAGCATCTGGGTGTGCTTCGCCTCCAAGTAAGCCAGGCGATGTACCATGAAGTTCTGGAGTAACTAACGCAATTTTGTATCCAGCACCATGCAATACATTAAGAGTTTCTTGTGTATACAATTTCTTCACTCCCCCATCTCGATCGGTAAGATCCCATTCATCAAGCCAAACCCAATCATACAGTCCTTCTTGTTTGTATTTTATTGCATCCTCGACTGAAATTAATGTTCCAAGTACTGCATTGTTATACCTTTCAATATCATATGGATGAGCAACAGATGGAGCTAGTTTTATTTGAGGAATTTTGGATCTAATTTGTTTTGCAACTTCCGGTTTTACATCAAACATGAGAAGTTTTCCTGCAAGACCTGGATATTTTTCGATATGTTCAAGTAAAGAAGCAGTATGAGACTGCTCTTGAAATCCACCTTTAAAATGCACCGCATGAAGTGGCGACCTACTTTTTAAAATAAGATCTGCTAACTCTTCAAAACTTGGTATATGACCGTTG
Organism: uncultured Gammaproteobacteria bacterium; assembly: GCA_964387955.1. Taxonomy (GTDB): domain Bacteria; phylum Patescibacteriota; class Microgenomatia; order UBA1406; family GWC2-37-13; genus CAYLXX01. Next base: position 4,402 of record CAYLXX010000010.1, on the reverse strand, counting down.
GGAAACTTAATGGCCTGTACTTCGGGTAATGTAAGATCAATAAATAACCTTTTATCTTTTCCTCCAGTTATACGAGTGAGTCCCTTGTCATGTGCAATAACTATATTGCCTTCTTTGAGGAAATTCGGATCAAACTCAATTCCAAATCCTCGTTGAATATGGTCCTGGAATGCCTCATAGGTACTTTCTCCAAAAAAATTAATTTTACTTGGTTCAAGTCCACGATGAGTAAAGATTTTTGATCTCTCCATAAAAAGTAATTATATCAATCGAAGCACTCTGTCTCAGTCTAAAGTCCAATTGTGCTTGTAGTTGTGTATACTATGGCTTAAAATTAACTGCTAACAAAAAATGAAAGTAATAATACTCTGCGGTGGTGAAGGAACAAGGCTTAAAGAGGAGACAGAATTTAAGCCAAAACCGATGGTGTATGTGGGAGGTAAGCCGATCATCTGGCACATCATGAAAACTTACTCTCATTATGGATTCAAAGAATTTATCTTGGCACTTGGTTACAAAGCAGACTACATCAAAGAGTTTTTTTTAAATCAGAAAGCCTTTACTTCAGATTTCACACTCGATTATAAAACCCACAAAGTTAATTATTTTCTCGGGAAACGAAAAGATATTGAAGATTTCAAAATTACATTTGTGGATACAGGTTTAGATACATTACCTGGAGAACGAATACTTTTATGTAAACAATATATTCCCCAAAAAGATAAGTATTTCATGGTAACCTACGGCGACGGAGTCACAAATTTAAATATAAAAGACTTACTCGCCTATCATAAAAAACAAAAGACAATCGGCACAATCACAGGTGTTCATCCCAGAACAAAATATGGATTAATCAGGATAAAAAACGGTGGATATGTGAGAAATTTTGAGGAAAAACCAGTACTTTCGGATTGGGTAAATGGTGGGTACATGGTATTTGATAAAAAAGTATTTAAGTATTTACAGCGAGGAGAAACAGAGCACCCAGCACTTCAGAGATTGGCAAAAATCAGTAAGCTGGCAATTTACAAACACGAAGGCTTTTGGTATGCAGTTGATACATATAAAGAATTGGAAGAGCTTAATAATCTTTGGTTAACTACTCAACCCTGGAAAATTTGGAAGTAATTATGAATAATTTTTGGCTAGAAAAAAATGTATTGGTGACTGGTGGTACTGGTTTTGTAGGATCACATTTAGTCGAGGAACTTGTTAGTCGTAAAGCCAACGTTATTACTACATTCTTGAGACAAAATCATAGAGCGTATTTCTGGAAAAAAAAACTGCACGAAAAAACAATCATTGTCAATTTGGATATAACTGATTTTCACAGACTTTTTGACATCGTTACAAAATTTCAGATTGATTATATTTTTCACCTTGCAGCTCAACCACTTGTCGATGTAGCGTACTATAATCCCAGAAGAACGTTTGAGTCAAATGTGCAGGGTACAGTAAATGTGCTTGAATCAGCTAGACTTTATAAAAATATTAAAGGTGTAATTGTGTCTTCGTCTGACAAATCATACGGTAAACTCTCCAAAAAACAGTATAAAGAAACCGATCCTCTCAAAGGCGATCATCCATATGAAGTTTCTAAGGCAGCGACTGATCTGGTCGCCTACTCATACTTCAAAACATACGGAACTCCTGTGATAACTGCCCGTTTTGGTAATATTTACGGTGAAGGTGACCTTAATTTTTCACGTATTATTCCTGGAGTGTTAAAATCGATTGTTGCAAAGCAGACATTTGAGATTCGAAGCAACGGCAAATATGTTAGAGATTACTTGTATGTTAAAGATGTAGTTGATGGGTATTTACTGATGGCTAAGCATATTGATGATGCCAAAGGCGAAGCATTTAATTTCGGATCTACAGACAGTTTATCGGTAATTAATGTTGTAAAATTGGTCGAAAAGCAACTCAAGAAAAAAGTGGACTATAAGATTTTAAATATTGCCAAAAACGAAATTCCATACCAATCACTAAACTATGCCAAAGCTAAGCTTAAACTTGGTTGGAAACCAAAAACTACCATGAAAAAAATTATTCCGCAAATTTATCATTACTATCAGGAATCACTATGAAATGCCGATCATGTGGGTATCAGATCAGTGAATTTTTTAACTTAGGCCCAATGCCGCTTGTAAATTCGTTTTTGAAAGAAAAAGATTTAAAACGTGAAAAAAAATACAAACTTGCAACAGCTTTTTGTAAGCATTGTTACTTGGTACAACTGACAAATACGGTATCTCCTGAAGTTTTATTTCGAAACTATATTTATTTTTCCTCTACTTCATCCAGTTTTCTTGAACACAATCGCAAAACAGCTACTTATTTGAGTAAAAGACTGAAATTGACTAAAAAAAGTTTGGTTGTTGAGATAGCCAGCAATGACGGCGCTATGCTGCAGTATTTTAAAAAGCTTGGAATTCGAATACTGGGCATTGACCCAGCAACAAATATTGCCAAAGTTGCTAACGCGCGAGGTATAAAAACATTACCTGAATTTTTTAATTTTTCGTTATCTCAAAAATTGCAGAAAAAAGGCATCAGCGCTGATCTTATTTATGGCGCCAATGTACTAGCGCATGTTCCTCAGATAGTCGATTTTGCAAAAGGGGTGAAAACTCTTCTTGCTGATCAAGGTACAGCCATTTTTGAGTTTCCTTATATGAAAGGATTGCTGGAAAACAAATTTGATACGATTTATCACGAACATGTTTTTTATTATTCGCTGATTGCTCTCCAAAATCTTTTTAAGCGAGTTAATCTTGAAATATATGATGTTGAACTGGTTTCCGTACAAGGCGGTTCACTGCGCATTTATATTTCTCACCCTGGTGTTTTTAAAATTACTAACACTATCCATAATTTAGTTAAAAGTGAGTTGAGCGCAAGATTTGGTAAATTAACAACGTACAAGAAAATGGGTCAAAGAGTGGCTCAGCTTAAGAAAGACATTTTGGTACTTCTTAAAAAGTTGAAAAAACAAGGATTACATATCGGAGCATATAGTGCTCCAGCTAAAGGTTTAATCCTCTTAAATTATTTTGGTATAGGGAAAAATTATCTTGACTTTATTGTTGATAAATCTAAGGCCAAGCAAGGTTTGTATACTCCAGGCGTGCATATGAAAGTATATTCCCCTGAAGAAATTTATAAGCAGAAACCAGATTACCTGCTGATTCTTTGCTGGAATATCGCATCTGAGGTGATGACAGAGCATAAAAAGTTCCAAAAAAGAGGAGGAAAATTTATTATACCCATTCCTAAAATAAAAATTATATGATCTTTACGAAGACTCCTCTTGAAGGATTATGGGTTATGACGCCCGAGTTAAGAAAAGATTCTAGGGGCTACTTTGCCCGTACATTCGCTATTGATGAGTTAAAAAAGCACAAAATAAAATTTAATATCGTGCATGTTAACGTGACCTTGACGAAGAAAAAAGGTTATCTAAGAGGTATGCATTTTCAGACGAAGCCTTGGGAAGAGGATAAAATTGTCCAATGTCTCAAAGGCAAAATTTGTGATGTAGCGGTAGATCTCAGAAAAAACTCTAAAACATTCAAAAAATGGTTTGCAATCGAGTTAAGCGAAACAAACAAAAAGATGCTCCTTGTCCCTAAGGGGTTCGCACATGGCTTTGAAACTTTGACTGATAATTGTTTAGTGCAATATTTTATGTCCAATTATTACTCTGCTTCTCATGCAACAGGGATAAGATGGAATGATCCGGCAATCGGCATAAAATGGCCAAACAAAAAACCTAAAATGGCAGATAAAGATAAAAATTGGCCGTTACTTAAGTAAATAAGGTTGTGGTTGCTCGGATGCATCGCGGGTGATAAAGGTGTAGTATAAAAATCCGCTTATTTCTTGATTAATATATTCTTCTCTTCCTTCTCTCATTGACGGTAATGGAAAAGGTTGGACATCTATTCCCTCAGGAGTTGGGTGCTGTTTACCCATAATATGCATTATGCGCATCATTTGTGGAGCATGAGCCACAATACCAATCCTATCTCCTGCCGTAAGTTCCAGGTCAGCTGGTAGCTGAAAAGCTCTGACGCTGTCGATGGTATTATCAATTGCAGCATCTATGACATAAACTTTTCCCTTTGGAATAATGACTCCTTCTCGTGTGAGTACATCGCGGACCGTATTGTTTTCATCTTGCCTACCGTTATAAATTACATAAGGACCGAAACTTGCGATCTCAGTCTTTGTCATATCCTTAGCCTCACGATAATTACCGGACTGCACACGGTATTCTCTACCCGATGTCAGCTCTGTAACTGTTCTAACAAGTCGAGCCGCATGATTGAGGCGTTGACGATCCTGAAATCTGGCCCAAGGTTTATCCTTATACCTATCTTCTTTAAATGGTAGGTCA
>CAYLXX010000009.1:30537-32751 GCA_964387955.1 uncultured Gammaproteobacteria bacterium | reverse complement strand
TCTGATAAAACGACCGATTTGCGATGAGTACAATGTAATTCTCATCAAGCACTACGAGTGGTTCTTTTATTGTTCTGAAAACAGCTTGAATGAATGCATGAGCCTGAGTTATTGTTACAATATAATGAAGTTTTTTTATGATGGACTCACCACTATCTTTTTTATTTTCCTCTTCATTTCTCACCACCATGATGCTCTAATTATAGCATATTAACTTTCCCGACTGCTCCTGAATTAGTACCTTTATGGTATAAACTGCCACCTGAAGACTCTTTCTGTGAGATAGTTTACAATCCATTGTCTTAATTTTTTCATATTTTCCTTTCAAACTTTCTTTTAATGAAGCAATTTTTAACCTTGTCTGTTATAAGTAATATTTCCTATTAAGAAGTACTATTTATATAGTACACTCCTAATGTAACAACCACGTAATAGATTTTTTTAGTTAAAGTCTTAAGTATTTTCAATGGGCTTAGTGTTTTGATACGCAAACATAATTTTCTGAATCCAACCCACCTACTTTACTATAGGATTATTTTTAGGTATAATATCTCCATGGTAGAAGATATTGCAGCTAAGGATACTTATCCTTCAGTAATGGATTATTTACGCGAAAAATATTTAACACTTCGCAATAACTATAAAACACCTGACGGCCGGTATAGTGAATCTTGTGGTTTAATAGCGTGCGATATTGCTAAGTTATTTTTAGATGAAGGTGAAAAAACGTCTCTATTTAATGTCAAAGGAGAGACACTAATCGATGGTGTTAATAGAAAAGCTATTGCGCCAAGAATTTACGAGGGCAACGTTGAATGGGGAGGACATAAAGTTTGTGTAAGAGAAAATATCGTATACGATCCCATGGTAGGCAAACCAATGAAAATTGAAGAATACGCTTCAGAAATTTTCTATGAACCAGTTATACTCGAAGAAACAGTTTCACCAGAATTAATTGAAGAATTTCTTAACAGAGGTAAAAAATTAACTCCATAATAAAAATTCCAACTTCATTGATTTTTTCGAAAAGATATACTAAGCTTCTTAAGATGAATGAAAAAAACTACAATTCTTCTTTTCCTCATAATCTGCAGTTATGTAATTTTACTTTTTATTAGGGAACCTGCAATTTTCTCGTATAAATTTCAGCCTTCTCTCATTAAGCAATATCTTTGCTCGCAAGATATCCCGTACGAGCCTCCTTGTCATCGACTGTTCGTGTCCGACGGAGATATATATGTTGCGACGGGTTACTTATATGCACATGGAGCTGATCCAACAACTTACAATTTCCAGATGCCGCCATTTATCAAATACTTATTCGGCTTCTCTACTTTATTATTCGGTAACCCTTATTATGTACAAATAATTTTTGGAATTTCACTAATTATTCTGGTATATAAATTAGGAATCAGAATCTATAAATCACCTGCAATACCATTGCTAGCATGTTTCCTACTTGTAGTTGATCCTGTATTTTTTGAAGTTACCACCAACATGCTTCTTGACTTGGGTCAAACAGTATTTTTAGTTCTTTATGTTTACTTGGTTTTGTTCCATGAAAAAAAATTTTACCTGCAAGGAGCAGTGCTTGGCCTACTTTTTGCTAGTAAATTTTGGGCAGGGCCATTATTTTTTGTTGTACTACTTATCGGCTATCTATTCGTCAAAAAACGTTTTCATCTCAGAAGATCTTTGATGCAGATTGTTGTTGCAGGTATTGTATTTTCTCTAACTTACGCTAGGACTTTTATGATACATCGATTGAGTTTTAATCTTATTTTTTTCCAGTTAAAAACTCTCAAATACATGATCTCTCATGATGTACATTCAGTCCCTTTGGCTTCTTTTTTCCTATTTTTAACAGGGTATCTTCAAACTTGGTGGAATACAAAAGTCATAATACACTCACCAATTTGGTCAATTTTCTGGCCAGTGGGATTGATCTTAAGTCTATGGAGTATATGGAAAGTATTAACTAAAAAATCTCTTAACTCCAAAATCTTTATTGCGTGCATTCCTGCTTTATATATTATTTACCTTGGAGTACAAGCACCGTTTACAAGATATTTTATGATCATTCTCCCATTTTTGTATTTATTGATCGCAGACAGAGTAGTGAATTTTTTTTTACCTACAATTATTAGAAGAATTAAACTTTAATCCACAAACAACTCATCTATATAACACCATTTCCAATTCTCACCAGGCTGA
>CAYLXX010000009.1:18513-30437 GCA_964387955.1 uncultured Gammaproteobacteria bacterium | reverse complement strand
TTAATCCACAAACAACTCATCTATATAACACCATTTCCAATTCTCACCAGGCTGAAAAGATTTGATTACCGGATGATGAGTGCTATGAAAGTGCTTGGTCGCATGTTTATTTTTAGACTGATCGCAACATCCCACATGCCCACAAGTTAAACATAGGCGAAGATGAAACCAGGTATCTCCCATCTTCAGGCATTCTTCACACCCTTCGGGAGTCCGAGGTTTTACATGGTCTTTTGCCTTTTTGAGATGTTCACACAGTGTATTTTTGATAATTAAATTATACTAAAATAGAAAGCAGCTCCCGGGGCAGGGAGCTGCTGGAGGTCATGTAGATTAAGACCTTATTGTGTTTGGATATGTCCGCCTTTTGGTCCACCGAAACCTGAATCAATACGAGTAACATTGAAATTACTATCAAATTTCACAGTCGCCATCGTACCATCTGATTTAGTCATGTGAGCCTCATAGGCATCTCCTTCGGCATCAGTTTCTAAGCGCAAAATAGTTGCGCCTGGCACTGCTTTAATGGCTGCTGCCTTGGCTTTGTCGACGTTACCGCCGGTTAACACTTGCTCTGTGATGCCGTTGGCAGTATGTGGCCCTTTTCCAGCTGGTGGTTGCTGAATGTTATTCTGAGCAGTTGTAACAGTAGTTTGTGCATTGACATTGGCAACTTTTAACATAGTACCGCCAATTGCTCCGGCTAACATCACTATACCCACCACTGCAGTTACCAAATATTTATTTCCTGGTGCTTGGGTGCGCATATTCTCACCTCCTTTCATGTAACCAGTCTATAAACCGAAACTGAATTTTAGCTTAAAAAAATGTGCTATTGACAAATACTCTAATTACTCTTAGTCTAAAAGTAAGATGTTTAATCTCAAAAAGGCTGAGAAATACATGAAGCAGCACACTGCCTACAATGGTCTCATTCATGGCCTAGGCGGAATTGGTATCGGAATCTTGATCACGTATCCTTTCATCGGTAGCCATCCAGTACGCTGGGGAGTTTTTTTCCTCGTGTTAAGCCTTCTGGGTCACCTGTATCCTCTCTTAAAGAGGTGAGAAATAGCAATTCAGCTCTACCTGTTATACTAGTATCTTAATGCGCGGTACTATCTGGAAATACTACTTATTCACATTTTTTGTTAACCTTAGATTTTTCTCGGCAATATTAGTACCTTTTTTTACCCAGGAAGCCGGTCTTAATCTTTTTCAGATACAAATCCTTCAGTCGTGGTACATGCTGTGGATTTTTTTGCTTGAAGTGCCGACCGGTCTGATTTCTGACTATTTTGGGAGAAAATATTCGCTCGGGTTGGGAGCTATTTTTTTGACACTGGCCATTGCCATATTCACACTTGAACCCTCGTATGCTTTCTTTTTTTTGGCCGAGGCTCTTTATGCATTATCAATTGCCCTCATGTCAGGATCAGACAAAGCGTATCTCTACGATGCACTCGACGAAGAAGGTAAACTGCATGAAAGTAAGAGTAATTTTGGTAAGAGTAATTCAGTCGCACTTATCGGATTCCTTATTTCAGGGACTTTGAGCGGATTCATAGCCTCAAGTTTCGGATTAAAAGCTCCTATGATTTTGTCTGTAGTACCTTTCATGATTGCAGCGGTTGTAATATTGACAAGTCGCGAACCCAAAAAAAATAAGAAAGGAACACGTTTAACTTATCATAAAATCCTGAAGGAGGGCGTGAGTTATTTATATAATCATAAAATTTTACGTGTGCTGGCAGCCGACGCGATCATTGTATCGGCTACTGCTTATTTTGTCTTTTGGCTTTATCCATCTCTGCTAAAAATGCTCAATGTTCCTCTGGCCTACTACGGATTAGTATATGTATTGCTTATTGGCGCTCAAATTCTTGTTTCGATCAACTTTACGAAATTAGAGAAGTTATTTGGTTCGGGTAGGCGTTTTTTCCAGTTTGGCGCACTCGTAACTGGTATATCATTTATTCTGGCCGGATTATTTCCCAATCCTGTCACAGTTTTACTGTTTATAATTTTTGCAGGCGGTTTTGGTATAAGTAGATTTGAACTTATGAACGCTTATATGAACAATAATATAGCGTCACTTGAGCGAGCTACAATTTTATCGTTTATCTCTATGGTCAGAAGAACGGTGCTCATATTTCTTAATATTTTTGTCGGTTATTTTGCTACCAAATCACTCCCTATCACTCTGATTGTTCTCGGTTGTCTATCGTTTATTGCCTTATTCATTTCCAAAGAGGAACATTTTGTGTAGATATGAACCAGCAAAAAAGTCTTATCCCCGTGTGCATTACCGCAATCATAACTCTCGCTTTTTTTATTTATTTTTCACTGCCTTTTAAACACGCAGGTTTTTTCCCGACAATGGATGACGTGCAAGTGGTGCGCATCGATCAAATGTTGACTGAGTTAAAAAGTGGCCAGTTTCCGGTACGTTACATAGACAATTTTGGTAATCGCGGCGGGTACATGCTTTTCAATTATTACTCACCTTTACCCTATTATATCGGCGCCGGGTATCAGCTCATTGTCCATCGACCCGTAAAGGCGACGAAGTTGATTTTTTTGACAGGAATTACCATCGGAGCGCTAGGAATTTTTTTTCTTCTTAAAAAATATACTGGCACGATACCTGCGCTTTTGGGAGTTTGTTTATTTCTGTCATCTGCCTACGTGGGGTATGACGTTTATGTACGTGGAGCGCTAGCTGAACTTTGGGGATTGGCATTTTTTCCTTGGGTGTTTTGGTCATTTTTTAAAGTAAGAGATAAACCGATTTTTTTACATTGTGTCCTTGCTGCAATTTTTCTTGCACTGGCGATTTTGTCACATATTGCCATAACATTTGTTTTCACTTTTTTTCTCCTGTGCATGGTTTTTATCCCACCTTATAAAAAAGAAAGCATCGTGGGAATTGGTTTGTCTCTGGGATTAGGATTACTTTTGAGTGCATTTTTTTGGCTGCCGCTTGTACTTGAAAAACAATACATTATTTACGATCAATCAGGTTATGCGACCAATCAATATTTGGCAGGTTTTCTCTCAATGTTTCAACTTATTGGATTCGACAAAATCAATCATGATTTTCCTACCTTCGGACTTGGATTGTTGATTGCCACTTTAGGAAGCGTCGTCTATTTATTTACCCGGAAAGCATTTATCTACCGTAAAGAGTTTATCTATTTCCTGGCAATATTTGTAGTATCACTTTTGTTTACCATCTCAGTATCAAAATTTATTTGGGATCATATTCCTCAAATAAGATATTTACAATCACCTTGGCGATTTTTGTCGATTAGTATTGTTTGTGCAATTTTTATATGCGGATTAGCGTTATCTCAAATTAAAAAATTTTGGATACAAATAATTATTGTTGGACTCGTTCTAATGTATGCAATAATTCTTCAAAATTCTTATCTTCGACCTTATACCTACAATGATATTCCCGAATATAAAGCAGAAGGAGTATGTTCAACAACAACCTGGGAAAATGAATATCTACCTAAATGGGTGAAACAATGTATTCCAAAAGAGTTAGCCAATAAAACTTATCCGATTTTTCAGACAACTTCGACAATTTCTGAAACGTCAGTAAAAAAGAATGGTCGAGAAATCGATTTACAAACCATAGGGAAAGGAAGAATATCCGTGGTGAAATATTATTTCCCCAATTGGCACCTTTTTATCGATGGAAAAAAATCTACCATCTATCCATCAACTAAATATGGCCTCATCACGTTTGATGTACCAGAAGGAAATCATCAAGTGCAGTTAGTCATACTGAGTACACCTGCGCAAAAAATTGGCAATGGACTATCTCTTATTGGATTAGGGCTCATAGGTATAATTCTGGTTCTTTCTTTGATATAATTGCTCTTCTATGTCTGAGTTTGTGGGTCAAGCAAATGAAACTGACTACATGGGTAAATCCATTCGGACTTTTAACGGAACATATACTGCGCGGAGCAATAACCTCTCTTACCAAAATGGGGAATTTTTTCTGAAAGAGTTGATAGAGCCTGTAAAACTTGCAATTCACCCCAATCTATCAAGAAGAATTATTATTAATGTACCAGGAGCCAATGGAGATATAGACGGATTTGCAGATAAATACAAAAAACTCGCACATCACATGCAATCTACCGATCTTGGCGCTGTTGTGCGAACAGGCAATCAGTTCAGAAAAGGATTTCTGCCTGATTTCAACGCTAAAGTTGCTTTAGAGTATGCCAGAGAACATGCTTGGGAAATATGCGGTGAAGCGAAACCAGAAATTCTACTTATGGGGTTCTCGGCCGGCGCGAGTGCAATCGCAGCAATCGCACGTGAATATCCTGAAGTTTCAAAAATGTTGCTTTTTGCACCATCTGGCGATATGGGTCATGCACGTATCACTCAAGGACTTGTACGGTTTAAAGGTGATTTAACAATTGTGATTGGTGAGAATGATGAAATTGTCGGATCTCATGCCGGCCAACATTTTTACAACATGTCACTCGCTGCTAAAAATAAAGAGCTTTTTACTATCCCCGATTGTGACCATCATTTTAGTGGTGAAATTAATGGGAGAATTATAAGCGAAGCACCATTTTATGCTTTTAATCAAGGAGAAAAACCACTTTTTCCAGATCCCATCGGAGGAATAAAATTGTATGAATGATTTCTTGAAACTCTTAATTTTTTTATTATAATTGGTTTTTAATATGTCGAATATTGAACGAGGATTTATAATTCCGACACAAGCTAAACCAGCTGTGCCGCCGCCTTCTGAGAGACCACAAAGAAGAGAAGTCCCCGAAATTCCCAATCCGTTACCAGATAGAGATATACCTACTCGTGCACCATCAACTCCTGATGTAATCCCGACTCGTACACCAGTTACAGTACCTCGAACTCCTGTACCAGCAAGAGGCTAACACTATGCCCAATCTCAACGAACAACCATCTCGAGCTATTATTAAAATAGGCCCCTCTGGTGACGATTTTCTCGAAAATCACGAATCTTTATCTGATCTTGATAGAAACTTTTACTTCGCCATGAAGAATAACGGATTTCTTTGGCACAATGGCCGATGGGAATTTGATGAACCAACCACTAAACGATTGGCAAGTGAATTTACCGGTCAGAGAGTATCTTTTTCTGGGCCTGCCGGACTAACTACGGATACTTATTTTACTCCACTCAATCTCGAACCAATCAGATTCGAGACCGCATTTAAACAACCTGCAGTCGCCGCAGTAATCAAAAAATTTCGTGAAAAAAATGAGCGCCAAGCAGCACGGACTGCTTTTATTTTAGGTGGTCTTATTCGTCATACTGTACCTGGGAATTCGTCTGCTATCAAAGAACTTGACGATGTTGTGAAAGTTGTTAATTTTGTTGCGAACATGACTCAACTGGGCGATCTGCGCAGTGCTGATGCCATAGCCAGTGCTATGGTGATGTATGTTGCATCTGGCGGTGAAGTCGATGAAACCGACAAAGTTTTTAAGGGAAGAGTGTACCGTATGGCAGAAGCGGTGAGTAACGATCCTGTTAAGCCGACCGAAACAAAAGATCTCGGACTTTCTCAAGTAGCCAGATGGCGAACTTATTTGCATAAACTACAAGGAAAAGAACAATCTCAACCTATTCCTGATATCTCAGATCATGAACAGGCATTTGAAGGATTCCCCACAGTTGGAGCAGAATTTCATTTTTTACCCGAGTACGTCGAAGATATACAAAATCTTTGGAAAAAATTAGCCATCGCCAACATGGCTCAATACCAAAAAGACTCCTATATACAACTTTCTCGCAATGATCGCGGCATAATCGAAATGAGGATGAATCCCTCAACCTATCCTGTCGCAATTGCTAATTGGCTCCATATGACTCTCTTGTTCCCTGAGTTACGACAAACATTCTTTACCTCAACTATTAATCGCAGCAAGAAAAAGGCAGATTTTGATGGCAAGGACGAAGACCACGAAAAAATAGTACACCACTTACGCGCATTGGGTTTATTAAGTTATGCTGCACTATACAATAAAATCCCAAGGGCAGATTCAGAGGAAGTAAACTTTGGTACATCATATTTAGGTCAAACTGTCAGAGTAAATGATGGAAAATATGAATTCTCGGGTCAATGGACCGGAGAAAACAAGGGGTTTGGGCAGCTTGCACTATATACTGGGTATGGCGATAATTTCTCTCACCTTGCATTTTATACCTCAATGGGGTTAGTACAACCAGAAATACTTGTAAAAAGCGGCCGGGGACTAATAAAGAGAACCAATACTTTATTTGACGCACTCTCTGTTGATTCTATAGATAGATTGGCTTTTTTTAATTCTCTCCAGGCTAATATCGAAAGTGATCTCCGACTAAATAATGCCGTCAAAGCCGGAGAGCGTATCATCAATCTTCTCAGGCCTTAAGCAAAATCCTTTCTTGACTTCTCTGAATTTATACTATAATCAATGATATGAAGGTCAAATCTCTCCTCATGATCATGCTAGCAATTGTCGGTGTTTTTTTTGTTGGTAAACTTATACTGGTACGATCACACCCCGAGCAAACAATTGCCGCAAGTAATGTTGTCGATTGTCAAATGCCTCTGATTGCCCATCAAATCATTATCACTCATGATGGTTTTGATCCTAAGACAATTCAGGCTAAGGTCTGTGATATGGTAGTTTTTGTAAATAAAGATACCATGGGCCATCAACCTGCTTTTGGAAAACACCCAGTACACCTTTTATATCCCGGATATACAGAACAATTCCTCGCACCTGGTGAATCGAGCACTGCCATACTTACTGCTTTTGGCAACTACACATTTCATGATCATATGAAAGAAGAATCAGAAGGTACTATCTCCATCTCACGATAATTGCGCTCTTTGTTTCTCTTTTCTATTTACCACTCGACGCTCGGTAAGCGATAGGTATCGTTTTCGCATGCGTAGATTAATCGGGGTCACTTCAAGCAACTCATCGTCATTGATAAAATCAAGACATTGTTCAAGAGAAAGAATTGTTGCAGGGGCCAGAGACTCAGACACTCCTTCACCGGCTGAGCGGTTGTTGGTAAGTTTTTTACCTTTACAAACATTGACCTCAACGTCTTGTTCGCGTGACGCGACACCGACTACCATACCCTCATAAATATCTACTCCAGGATCGACAAAAAGAGTTCCCCGCTCTTGAGCATTGACCAATCCATAGGAGAGCGATTGACCAGAATTAGTGGCGACAATCGCTCCATTGCGCAGTGATTCCATTGTTGGACCGACAGGCTTATAACCTAAGAAATATGAATTCATCAATACTGTTCCGCGAGTTTTGGTAAGAAGCGAATTACGGATACCCAATAAATTACGACTGGAGATTGTGTAAACCAATCTTTGATTACCATTGTGATCTGTAGTCATGTTCTGCATGATACCTTTGCGTTTACCCATTTCCTCAGAAATTACTCCAAGATAATCAGGTGCAATATCTATAGTTACTTCTTCAAATGGTTCGCTTTTTTTACCATCAACGGTTTTATAGATAACATGTGGCTTAGACACCTGCATCTCAAATCCTTCACGTCTTAAAGTCTCAATCAGTACTGCCAAATGTAGCTCTCCTCGACCGTACACAATAAATCCCACTCCTTCTCCGGCATCTTCAATACGCAGTCCAAGATTGGTTTCCCGCTCTTTAATCAAGCGCTCCTTAAGTTGTCTGGAAGTCGTAAACTTTCCCTCTCGTCCTGCAAGTGGACTCGTATTGGGGCCGATAGTGACTTTAATCGTTGGTTCTTCAACTTCGATAGTTGGTAAACCTTCTGGAGTTTGAACATCGGTGATTGTTTGACCGATTGTAAGTTCGGGAATGCCTGCAACGGCCACAATATCTCCAGCTGTTACTTCTTGCACTTCAATTCTTTCCAAACCTTCGCTTGTGTACAACTTTAATGCTTTATATGTTCCCTCAACTTCACCGTGATCAATCAGGGCAATTGAGTCTCCACGTTTTAAAGTACCTCGACTGACTTTACCGATACAAAGCTTGCCGACATATTTATCAGTGTCGAGCGTGGAAATGAGCATCTGAAACGGCTTGTCGGCTGCGACTGCAACATTGGGAATTTCTTCGATTATCTTCTCAAAAAGAGGACTCAAATCGCCTTCCATATCGGCATTATATTTTTCAGGGAGTGAAGTAAACATTTTTCCGTCTCGACCGACACCATAGAGAGTGGTGAAATTAAGAGCATGTTCATCATGAGCCAGTTCAAGAAATAGACTCTCGACTTCATGATGGACTTCCTGTGGACGGGCGTCTTTTTTATCAATTTTATTGATGACTAAAATAATTTTCAAGTGAGCTTCAAGGGCTTTTTTAAGAACAAACTTGGTTTGCGGGAGTGGACCTTCGGCGGCATCTACAAGAAGCAAGGCACCGCTGGCCATATTGATGATACGCTCAACTTCTCCACCGAAATCAGCGTGACCTGGGGTGTCAATGATATTGATTTTAGTGTTTTTATAAAAAACCGAGGTGTTTTTGGCCAGGATGGTGATACCTTTTTCACGCTCGAGGTCATTGGAGTCCATGATGAGCGTCTCGCCCATTTCCTTCTGATTATCGCGGAAAGTATGAGTTTGCTTCAATAGAGCATCAACCAAGGTAGTTTTACCATGGTCAACGTGGGCAATGATGGCGATATTACGTATTTCCATATCAAAATAAAAGACACGCACGAATACTGCGTGTCTATCATGGGAGATTATACCATTTTCAAGGCAGAATTACCTTACGACTTCCAAGGAGTTACTAGTTGAAAGTAATTCCCGTCAGGATCGGCCAGTGTCGCAATCCAGTAATCGGACTTTTCTTCTGGTTTATATGGCTCTTTGATGACAGTGGCACCGTGGGATTTAACTTTTTCGAAATCTGCTTTTACGTCATCTGTCTGCATATTGATCATCATGCGCTCAGGTGTGGTGTTTTTACCATGTACTTTGTCGTGTGGTCCGATGGTGATAAATCCATCACCGATCTTAAAACCATAGTATCCATGATCGTTCCAGTCAAAATCTTTTTCGAGGATTTTTTTATAAAATTCCGCGAGTTTTTTGGGGTCTTCGGAGAAAACCATTAGTGAGTTAAAATTCAGCATATTTTATCACCACCCATCTTATATTATTATCTCATATATCAGGTTGATTTTGGCAGTATTTTTGGTATTATAACCTATAATATGTCACAGTCTGAATTTATCCAGGGAAGATTCGATTTTACAGGAACTCCAAGCGAGGTAGTCATCGTGCCTCCATTTAACCAGCCTCCAACACAAGAACAACTTGCTTCTGAAAAATTAGGCGAAGTCAGAAAATTTAAGAAAGGTAAACGCTTGCGAGCACCAAATTCTACTCAACCCGGAACTAAATGGGTGACAGCCCAGTCTGATTTCGAAGCTAGTAGACTGCCGAATGAATTATATGAGGGCTTGGCTGCCTATAGGCTAGAACAACCTCTCGTTGTGCATTATTACACGAAAAAGCATCAAGGCTTCCAAACATTACCAGCAGATACTAAAATAGGTACCCACTCACAACCAAGTCGCAAGAAACGTTAAATTACTTGACAACCGACTGTATGTTTATACAATAAAATATGGAACTAAGAGGAAAAGATAGACAAAGTCCACAAGAAGAAATCACCAGTAAACCCGACGACTCAATCAATCGTTTCTTGCTGTGCCATCACCAAGGCATGGTCGGAATGATCGAAGAAGATATCCCAATCACAGGAGGCATGGGACCACTGTATAGACTTGGCGGTATATCTGCCGCAGTTCAGCTCCTTAATGAATGTCGTGAAAAACAAACGCCTATAACCGAGGCATTGGGTGTAGTAGTCGAAGTAGCCCTAATAGAATATGCGGTAAACCATCAAGACTTGTATGAATCAGATAAACAACTAATTGAGCTTCATGGACGGGGAGATAAACGAATCAAAGTGGTCGAACAAAAACTTGCGGAGTTACTTCCTCAGATTGAACCTGCTCCATTAGCCTCACATGCATCATTATTAGCGTAAAAAAAACCCGCCTTGCGGCGGGTTGTATTTTCAAGTTAAGTGGTTTAATATCCCATTCCACCCATGCCCATGTCAGGCATTCCTCCACCTGGAGGCATAGGAGGCTTTGGTTCTGGAATATCAGTTACCAATGCTTCAGTAGTCAAAATCATATTTGAAACTGAGGAAGCATTTTCAAGAGCTGATCTGACAACTTTGACTGGGTCAATGATACCTTTTTTGTACATTGAACCAAACTCAAGAGTTAACGAATCAAACCCGAAATCTGCGCTCTTTGACTCTTCGATTTTACGAAGTACCCAACCGGCATCGGCGCCGCTATTCTGGGCAATCATCTTGATCGGCTCGGCTAGAGCTTGATAGACGATATCAACGCCGACTTTTTCCTCGGCGCTAGTTAATTTTTCTTTAAGAGGTAAAAGAGCTTTACGGGCATGGAGAAGTGTGGTGCCGCCACCGGCGACAATTCCTTCTTCAAGGGCTGCTTTAGTAGCTGCAACTGCATCATTCACTCGTTCTTTTTTCTCTTTCATCTCGACTTCGGTGGCGGCACCCACATGGATGACCGTAACTCCACCTGAGAGTTTAGCAAGTCGCTCCTGAAGTTTTTCTTTATCAAAGTCAGATGTGGCGGCTTCGATTTCGCGACGAATCTGGCCAACACGCGCGGCAATGTCTTTTTTATTGCCTTTACCACCGATGACTCTAGTATTTTCTTTGTCAGCCCAAACTTTGTCGGCTCGACCAAGGTCTGCCACCTCAATATTCTCAAGTTTTTTACCTAAATCTTCAGAAATTACAGTTCCACCGGTGAGAATAGCAATATCATCAAGCATAGATTTGCGACGGTCTCCAAATCCAGGAGCTTTGACAACCAAAGCATTGAATGTACCTTTAAGTTTATTAACTACTAGTACTGCCAAAGCTTCGCCTTCTACCTCATCTGCGATGATGACGAGATTTTTTGAGACTTTAACAAATTTCTCCAAGAATGGGAGAAGATCAGAAATGGCTGTAATTTTTTTATCAGTGATCAGGATATATGGATCCTCTATCTCAGCTTCCATTTTTTCGGCGTTGGTCACCATGTAAGCTGAGGCATATCCGCGATCAAATTCCATACCTTCTTTATGCTCTTTTTCCATCTGGAGTCCTCGACCTTCCTCGACTGTAACAACTCCATCTTTACCGACTTCTTTGATAGCATCGGCAATGAGTTTACCAATTTCTACATCACCTGCAGAAATAGTAGCCACTTGAGTGATTTCTGGTCCTTCGACTGGTCGACCCATTTTTTTGACATGAGCAATAACAGCATCAACTGCTTTCTCGATTCCACGGCGTAAAATCATCGGGTTTGAACCGGCAGTGATATTTTTTAGTCCGGCATTGACAATCGCTTGGGTCAAAAGAGTAGATGTAGTTGTACCGTCTCCGGCAACATCATTGGTCTTGGAAGCGGCTTCTTTGACAAGCTGGGCACCCATATTTTCAAACGGATCCTGAAGTTCAATCTCCTTAGCTACAGTTACACCATCGTGTACCACAGTTGGCGCACCCCATTTACGATCAAGTGCGACATTGCGTCCTCGTGGTCCAAGAGTTGTAACGACAGCTTTGGCGAGAGTATTAACACCGATTGCAAGTTTTTGTCTTGCATCATCTGAAAATTTGATTTGTTTTGCCATTTTTTTAAAAAATAAAAATTATTAATTGACAATTGCCATAATATCTTTTTGCTCGATGAGCATCCATTCTTGTCCATTTACTTTAACTTCATTACCGCCCCATTTCTTATACATGACTTTTTGACCGACTTTAACGACCATTGG
>CAYLXX010000009.1:0-18413 GCA_964387955.1 uncultured Gammaproteobacteria bacterium | reverse complement strand
CATTTTTGTCAAGTGTCTGACCAGTCTGCTAACGCAACACCATTGAAGAATAGTCTGTCAGAGATAGAAAAACTGAAGGCGCTTTTGCAGCAAGCACAGCTGCCTGCTAATTTGCAAGAACGGGCAATGCTCCAAGTGGACCGCATAGAACTAGGCCTTAAATATGGCGGGAATCTCTCTCAGCTTGATATGACCGAAAAGTACATCGACTGGATTACTCATTTGCCTTGGAACAGCAAAAGTCAGGATGTCCTCGATATCAATAAAGCCAAACAAGTACTTGATAAAAACCACTACGGCCTCAATAATATCAAAGCCCGCGTACTAGAGTACCTCTCGGTTTTAATTATCCATAAACAGCAAAATTCAGGTCAGCCGTTTCACGCACCAGCACTATTTTTCGTCGGACTTGCAGGTACCGGTAAAACCACCTTTGCCCAATCGATTGCCGAGGCCTTGGGTCGTAAGTTTGCCCGCATACCGTTTGGCGGTCTATCATCTGTGTATGATCTCAGAGGCCAAGCCAAAACCTCCCCTGAGGCTGAACCAAGCCATATTATGCGAGAGCTGAGAAAAGTTGGTACCAGAAATCCAGTCATTCTCCTTGATGAGCTTGATAGAGTCACACCCGAATCCCGTGCAGCCATCATGGGAGTCCTCATTGAACTCCTTGATCCTGAGCAAAACACCAATTTTACGGATTATTTTATCGATTACCCGTTTGATCTATCTGAGGTTTTGTTCGTTTGTACAGCCAATAATACTACCAACCTTTCCACTGCCGTGCTCGACAGGCTCGAGCTCATTCAAATGCCCTCTTACACCGACGATGAAAAGATCGTTATTGCCAAAAACTATGTCTTACCCAAGTACCTCGCCCTGAGCGGCTTGACTCCCGAACAATTCAAAGTCGATGATGCAGTCTGGGTAAAAATCACCCGTCCTCTTGGCTTTGACGCAGGTATACGCACGCTTGAGCGCAACATCGAAGGTATGGTCCGAAAAACAGCCTATAAGATTGTAAAAGGCGAAGGCAAAGCTTTCACTGTCACCGAAGCTAATTTGCGTGATTTTCTCACATAATCCAGCCTCGGCTCAAATTCTTGTTCCTTCCCCCCTCTTTTTGGCTTTGTGTGGTATACTATTCCTTTAATTGTACCTATAGTTTTATTAAACATGAAATTTCACAGCACATCTTAAAAATCTCCTAAAATATGGCCATTAAACATAAACCACTAAGTCTTTCTATCATTATACCGCTTTGGAATGGCGTCTCTAAAACCAGATCATTCCTCAATCGTTTACATCAAGCTCTTAGTCCGGACTACAAATACGAAGTCATTTTTGTCGGTAAACCTAACCCAAATTTCATCGACAAAAAGTATCCTATAAAAATAGTGGAAACGATGAAAGAGGGCTTGCAACTTGCCCAAGCTCCAGTCATAGTCACAATAGATGCAGACTTCCAGTATCCGCCAGAATCTATACCTCTCTTAATGAAAGAGATAGTCAAGGGCGCAGATATTGTCGTTGCTGAGAGAGTAATTTACAACGCCCGTTTTTTGCGTAAAGTTGACAGTTTCGTGTATAAGCTTATTTTTGGCCGGTATCTTCATGAGCTGCCATACGATGTCCGCTCAGGTTTAAAAGCCTTTAAAAAAGAAGTTATTCAAAGGATTCCACTACATACCGACAGGTGGAGATTTGACCTTGAATTACTCAAGCAATCCCAAGATGCTGGCTATAAAATAACTACCATTGACACCTCATATTTCCCAAACGATATATCTAGTATTTTTAGCATTTTATACAAGTCTGTGGCGCTCGTTTTTTTTGCTCTTCAGCTCAAATTTACCAGATCGCAAGCCATACCATTTGACAAAAAAAACGAGCTAGACAAAGGTAAAGGCTTTCATTACAAAGGTAACGAATTCATCCATCACAGCAACCTCCATCACTCCAACTCAGCTTTATATATTTTCTCAAGCAAACAAATAGCCTTACTCTATGTGCTTCTGGCTGTTATCGGCGCGGATTTATTCCTAAACTGGCACGGAACTATCGTAGTGATCATTGCACTCCTCACTTTTTTTTATTTTATTGATCTTATTTTTAATTGTTTCTTAATTTTGCGAAATTTTAACAAAAGCCACGAGATCGAGATCACCAATGAAGAAATTAGGATTCGAGATAAACTAGCCTGGCCAAAATACACAATTTTCTGTCCGCTTTATCAGGAATGGTCTGTTGTACCGCAATTTGTCTCGGCAATGAAGCAATTAGAGTACCCAAAAAGCAAACTTCAAGTTATGTTGCTGCTTGAGGAAGATGATACACAAACCATAAACAAAGTCAAAGATATGAAACTGCC
Organism: uncultured Gammaproteobacteria bacterium; assembly: GCA_964387955.1. Taxonomy (GTDB): domain Bacteria; phylum Patescibacteriota; class Microgenomatia; order UBA1406; family GWC2-37-13; genus CAYLXX01. The sequence continues at coordinate 16,042 of CAYLXX010000009.1, read as the reverse complement.
CGAATATTTCAAAGTAGTTGTCGTACCTGATTCAAAACCCAAAACTAAGCCCAAAGCCTGCAATTACGGACTCAGACTTGCGTCAGGTGAATACATTGTCATTTTCGATGCCGAAGATGTACCCGAGGTGTCTCAACTGAAAAAAGCAGTTATTGCCTTTGAGAAGGCAGAGAAAGATGTGGTCTGCGTACAGGCTAAATTAAATTTCTATAATCCTCAACACAATCTTCTTACCCGCATTTTCACGGCCGAGTATTCACTGTGGTTCGATCTTATATTGACAGGTTTACAATCAATCACCGCGCCCATTCCTCTTGGCGGGACCTCTAATCATTTTAAGAAACAAATGCTGACCAGCCTTGGTGGTTGGGACTCATTCAATGTCACAGAAGACTGTGACCTAGGCATCAGACTGGCTAAAAGAGGTTACCGCACAGAGATCATCAACTCCTTAACGCTTGAAGAGGCCAACAGCAGTCTCAGCAACTGGTTTAACCAGAGAACTCGCTGGATTAAAGGCTATTTCCAAACCTATCTTGTCCATATGCGTCAGCCTGCAGATTTTATAAAAAATAACAAAGCAGCTCAATTAATCAACTTTCAAATTATCGTCGGCGGCAAAGTACTTTCAATGTTAATTAATCCGATCATGTGGATCATTACTGCTTTGTATTTTGCCAAACGCACCAGCTACGGGTTTATTATCGAAACATTTTTCCCTGGGCCGATCCTCTATATCGGCACCGTCTCGCTTGTAGTAGGTAATTTCCTCTATTTGTATTACTACATGATTGGTTGCGCGAAACGGGGCAATTGGTGGTTGATCAAATATATTTACCTTGTGCCATTTTATTGGCTAGCAATGAGTGTCGCTGCTTGGGTTGCGGTATACCGATTGTTTACCAACCCACATTACTGGTTTAAAACCAAACACGGATTACATCTTGATAACCATCGCGCCACTTCTCAGTCCAAGCGCACCATCAAACAATTTCTGCTAAGAGACTAATATGAAAACTTGGACAAAATCGATACTAACTGGGAGCGGTTCTTTGATTGCGGCCTTGATGATTTCCAACATCCTTAATCTCTTCTTTAATGTTTTTGTCGGACGCGTTGCCAATCTCGAAGACTACGGGTTAGTAACCATCATCAATACCCTTTGGTATTTTATTTCAATATTTATTTGGGCTCTCTCTTCGACAATCATTCAAAGAATCGCTTATCTGACAACTAAACATAATAAAAATGCTGCCAATTATTTTTTCCAGGTTACTCGGAATCGATCTATTATTGTAGTTTCGGTAATTACTTGCTTTTATCTTGTCTGCTCGCCATTTTTGCAATTATTTTTCCACCTTTCGGGGGTAACCATATTATTTTTACTTGCTCCTTCACTTGTTGCCGGAACACTTCTATCTTTAAACACTGGCTATCTACATGCCAATTTCATGTTCAAATTAGTCGCAGTTCTTACTCTTACTGAGGCTGTTTCTAAATTGGTATTCGCAATTATTTTTATTAACTTAGGTTTAGGTGATCAAATTTATCTTGCTATACCTTTATCAGTGCTTACAGCCTGTATTGCCTCAATCTATCTATTTAAAAAACAGAAGGGGGAAGTCGAAGGTAAACACGTGTATCATTTTCCTAAAAAATTTTACTTTGCTTCGCTCCTTGCAGGACTCTCTGCCAACGCATTTTTGGTATATGACATTGCACTTGCCAAGCATTATCTTTCAGCCGACATTGCTGGAGAGTATGCGCTTTTATCACTGGTTGGAAAAATCATTTATTTTATCGCGTCTCTTATCAATACATTTATGCTTGTGTTCATCACTCGAGATATTGCCTCCAAAAGAGACCCTAACAAAACATTCAATGTCTTGATGTTGGGAGTCATCTTGCTTGTCGGCTCAGCCACTACATTTCTGATACTTTTTGGAGGTTACTTTGCCCCTATTGTATTTGGACAAAAAGCAGTCAATATTATTCCCTTTATTCCTCAATATAGCCTGACTATCGCGGCCTTTACATTAGCCAATACGATTGTCAGCTATCACCTTGCACGCAAACACTATATATTTCCGTTTGTTGCCATCAGTATTTCGATAGCAATGATTATAGGCATTCATGAATATCACCAAAATATTGGCGAGATTATTAATGTCATGTATAAAACTGGAATTCTATCGCTTGTTATTATGACAATACTCCATTTAGTACAAAGAAACGGTGGTTTTTTCTTTAGTAATTTAGTCGATCTTGTAACAGTAGTATTACCTTTACCAAAAAATCAACCTGGCAAAATTACTGGAAAGAGAATACTTATTTACAATTGGAGAGATATTAAGCATAAATATGCTGGTGGAGCAGAGGTATTTATTCACGAACTGTCTAAACGCTGGGTTAAAGAAGGTAATTCTGTTACTTTATTCTGCGGTAATGACGGGACATGTCCCCGCAACGAAGTCATCGATGGCGTCAACATCATAAGACGGGGTGGTTTTTATATGGTGTATGTATGGGGATTTCTGTATTACTTGCTTAAATTTAAAGGCCGCTATGACATCATACTTGACTCAGAAAACGGATTACCTTTTTTTACCCCATTTTATGCGAAAGAAAAAAAATTTCTCATAATTCACCACGTTCACCAAGAAGTTTTCCGCAAAAGTCTCAATCCAATTCTAGCTTGGGTAGCTACATTTCTTGAAATCAAACTCATGCCGATCGCCTATCACAACATTCAAGTTATAACTGTATCCAACTCTTCCAAGGATGCAATTATGCATTACGGTTTAACTACTCAAGAACCGCACATCATATACTGCGGCATTGATCTTAAAAAATATAAACCTGGAATAAAGTCGGTTGATCCTCTGGTTGTATATATGGGTCGATTAAAACAATATAAAAGCATCGATGTATTTATCAGCAGTGCCGAAAAAATTATCAAAAAATTACCTAAGACAAAATTTATTATTGCAGGTAATGGTGAGGAAAAAGATAATCTCGTTGCCTTTACCAAATCTCTCGGACTTGAAAGTGCAATAACATTTTTGGGTCAAATCACAGAGGAAGCAAAAATTAAACTCCTTCAACAGGCTTGGGTCGCTGTCAATCCTTCATTTATGGAAGGTTGGGGTATAACTGTCATCGAAGCTAATGCTTGTGGTACTCCTGTAGTCGCGGCCAATGTTCCTGGACTTAAAGATTCTGTCAGAAATCCTCATACAGGATACTTAGTTAAACATGGCGATGTCGATGCCTTTGCCGATAAGACTCTTAACCTTTTAAATGATTCAAAAAAAAGGAATTCATTCTCAAAACAATCAGTTAAGTGGGCCAAAAATTTTGACTGGAAAAAAAGCGCCGATAAAAGTTTGGAATTGTTTACATGAACCATCAAAAAGTTACTTTAACAATAGGTATACCTGCATATAACGAAGAAAAAAATATCCAATATCTTTTGGCGTCTCTGTTAAATCAAACTAAACAAAACTATGTTCTTAAAAATATTTTCGTGTATTCTGACGGAAGTACAGACTCTACTGTACAAAAAACTCAAAGTATAAATTCACCAGTGATTCAAGTCATCAACAATCAAAAACGACACGGGTTAGCAAAAGGTTTGAATTATCTTATTCAAAAAAGCGCTAGTGACATACTAGTAATCCTCAATGCAGATATCTCTCTCAAAGATAATTCTTTTTTGGACAAACTCGTATCTTCATTGGTTAATAAAAAAGCCGATCTTGTTTCTGTCAGAATGGTCGAACTTCCAGCAACTAATTTTTTTGAATCCGTCATAAATACCAGCATGCAATTTAAAGGTAGAATATACGAATCTCTGCGAGGTCAGGACAATGTGTATGCATGTCATGGACAAGCAAGAGCATTCTCCAAACGTTTTTACAAAAAACTTACTTTTCCGTTTAGTCTGGCAGAAGATGCCTATTCTTACTTAAGGTGCAAACAACTCAAGATGAAGTTTTACTACAATTCCGATACTGAAGCCTATTACAGACTGCCTAATAATTTTATAGAGCATCGAAATCAAAGTAGCCGTTTTTTTAATTCCACCAAGATATTGGAGACTCGCTTCGATCGAGATTACTTACGTAAAGAATATCAAATCCCAACGGGATTATTTCTTAAAGAATTTGCGGTATTTTTTTTGTCGCACCCCATTAAATGTCTGTTTTATCTTGGCATTACTGCTGTTTTGAAATTTACCGCTCATGCCTCCAAAAGTTCATCCCAAATATGGAACGTTTCAGTAAGTTCTAAGTCAGTATCGATATGAAAAATCTCCTTTTTTTTACACGAAAAATAGTTTATTCAGGTTGCTACGTTATTGATGCTGTTCTTTTGAGACGAAAAAATAATTTAGTAATCCTCTGCTATCACAGTATTAGTCATGATGGGTGGAGATTTAGTATAACAATGGAAAATTTTACAAAACAGATCGAGTATTTAAAAGAGCATTTTGATGTCATATCATTAAACGACGCTAAACTCTATTTAAAAGGCCTCAAGAAATTAAATAGACCTTCAGTGGTAATCACTTTTGACGATGGGTATCAGAATGTTTTATCAATGGCTGACTATCTTAAAAAATCGCGCGTCACACCAACTATGTTTCTCATCGCTGATGCTGATCATGCCAATCGCCGCGAACTCGAAAACAATCTGCCTCTTCTGACTACCTCAGAAATTGAAAAGTTAAGAAAAAATGGCTGGGAAATAGGTTCGCACAGTCTAACTCATACCAATTTTAAGAAATTGAGCAAAACTCAGATAACAAACGAAGTTCGTAATTCTAAAAAGATACTAGAAAAGAAATTAAAATCAAAAATTTCGTATATAGCCTATCCGCACGGTGTATACAACAAGGAAATCGCAAATGAAGTAATTAACTCTGGTTATGAAATGGGCTTAAGTATGGATGACGGATTACTGAATCCTGATTCAAATATGTTTGCTTTGCCTCGTGTGGGTATAGACGGTTCGCACAGTTTCATCGAATTTAAGGCCACGCTGCTACCAAGCGCAATTACTCTTAGAAAACTTATAAAAAAATGACACATCTCATAACATCAATCAAAAAAATTAGGGCAATTTTTATAAAACGACTCAAATCACGAGATAGATATTTTCTCTCTCAAAGTTTAAAACCAATTAGTACAAAATTTGGTTTTGATCGAGGGACTCCGATTGATAGATATTATATCGAGGATTTTTTGGAGATAAATAAATCGGCAATTAAAGGAAGATGTCTTGAAGTTGTAGATAATACGTACACGAAACGGTTCGGAAATAGTCATGTGACTAAAAGCGACATCATCGACAACGATAACACCAACAAACAAGCCACTATTATTGAAGATTTAAGAAATATGAGTTCTGTCAAAAACAATACCTACGATTGTCTCATTATTACTCAAACATTGGGTATGATTGATGATTATCAAAAAGCAATTAAAGAACTCTATCGAGTTTTAAAAAAGGACGGTATATTACTACTGACTGTATCTGCTATGAGTCCTGATTGGCAATTGGAAAAAAACTACTGGCGTTTCACAGTCGACGGTGCAAAATATGCATTTAAACAAGTATTTAATCCCAAAAATCTCACCGTGAACTCATATGGTAACGTACTAAGTGCATATTCATTTTTGGTCGGACTTGCTCAAGAAGATATGCCCAAAAATAAACTCATATTTAATGATCCCCATTTTCCGCTCATTATTACAGTGAAAGCAAAAAAATGAAAAAACAACCGAAGCATATCGACATCATAGTTAAATATTTTTATCCTGTGACCGCAGGTATTGAGACAAATATCCTTGAAACATATAGTCTTTTGACAAAAAAAGGTTGGGACGTACATATTCATACTTCAAAAGATGAATATTTACATAAAAATGTTTTAAAGAATTTCGAAATCATACGAGGATTAAAGGTAAAAAGGTATACATTCACAAAGATTGGTTACTGGCCAAAAATAGATTGGAATGCATCGGATATTATTGCTCTGCATAATTTTGATGTTTTCCCCCACTTTTGGATTCTCACATATAGTCTAACTCGTAGGTTATTGCGTAAAAGAAGTCCCAAGATCATTTTAACTCCTCATGGAGGATTCACACCTGAGTGGCGAACATTTCCTAAATGGCAAGTACTTATCAAAGGTTTCTATCATTTCACCTTGGGTACTTTTTTGATTAATTCTATTGTAGATAAAGTCAGAGCTGTTTCCGACTGGGAAGCCGAAGAAATCGAAAAAAAATTAGTCTACGAGAAATTGATTACCGTCATCAGCAATGGTGTGGAAGATGAAGCCTATATCACAAGCGAAAAAAACGTCTCCGAAGAAATAAAAAGAAAAGTTAAATTCTTCGATAAATATATTATCCAAATTGGCAGAATCTACCCAATTAAAAACTATGAAACAACTTTGAGAGCTATGACTTTGCTTCCAAAAAATATTACATATGTTATTGTCGGTCCCATCGCAGATGCCAAGTACTTTGAATATCTTAAGAAATTGGTTCTCGAATTAGATTTAGAAGAGAGAGTAGTATTTTTGGGGGTAATGAAAGGTTTGGATAAATTTTACCTTATTAGACATGCACAAATGATGGTGCATATGGCACTATGGGAAAGTTTCTGTAATGTTGTACATGAAGGTTTAAGTCAAGGCTTAATATGCATCGTTTCCAATACCACCGCATTACCTTATTTAGTAAAAGATGATATTAATGGGTATATAGTAGATATTAAAGATTGGGAATCAGAAGGAAAAAAAATAAATTATGTTCTGGCCAATTTAGATACTAAAAAATTCAGAGAAATGAAGCATACTAATAAAATATTTGGCCTTAAAGATTCTTGGGCAACAGTTTCTGAAAAGATGAATGATCTTTATAGCACTATTTTAAATCCTAGCAACTAATGTATATATGAAAATTCACAAATTAAATCTACTCATTATTTTCTTCATCTTTATTTTAAGCATGTATATCCTGAGTTTAAGAGGCATTCCGGGAAATATTACTCCTTCAGAAATTAAGGGCAACTTAGACCAAACTTCTCAACCTTTTGAATTGTCTCCGGAACGAGGCAGGTTTATTCTTACTATGTCGCTAGCTGAAAATAAGTCATTTGCCTTGACTAAAGAGCTGGCAGATGCTGCTTTTCCAGACGTAGGCTATTTTCAAGGACGATTCTATGTTTTCTTTGCTCCGGGTATATCGATCATGGCACTGCCTTTTTATACCTTAGGCAAATATATCAACTTAAGCCAAGTCGCAACCTTTTTTTTCATTTCGATTTTTGCGAGTTTAACAGCAATTCTGTTATATAAAATTTCAAAGGAAATTTTCAAATTCCCAACGTGGCTTGCGCTATTTGTTCCCTTAATATTTGCCTTCGGTACAACTTCTTGGAGCTATGCTATTACTCTTTACCAACATCACCTGACTACGTTTTTCATCGTATCTTCATTCTATGCTACCTGGCTTTACCGAAAAAAAACTAAATTGAGCTCGCTCCTACCCCTCTGGATCTGGCTTGCATACGCACTGGCAATCTCTATCGACTACCCAAATGCTATTTTAATGTTACCTATTATGATTTACTTTGCAATGAGTGCCTTTTCTTTCACTACAATTAAAGATAAATTTAACATTAGTCTAAGACTCTCTGCTATAGCCGGATCGATTGTATTTATTATCATAATTTCTCTTCATGCATTTTATAATTATGCCAATTTCGGAGATTGGAAACGATTAAGCGGATCATTGATAGATTACCGGACGATAATTGCCCATAAAATCTCTCTCAGTAATCCTGATACAAGCGCTATTAAAAATTTGCAGAATCAAAAAAGCCCAATTGGGTTTTTTACGGAGGAACATTTACCTTCAAGCAACACAACTCTCCTTTTTTCCAAGGACAGAGGCCTGTTTTTTTATATGCCAATTTTCGTTTTGGCAATTGCCGGCTTTTGGACAATACGTAAACATATAAACACAGAGATTGCTATTCTCCTGGCCCTCGTGGCCACCAATGTTGTTCTTTATTCAAGTTGGGGTGATCCATGGGGAGGCTGGGCATTTGGCCCAAGGTATTTAATTCCATCTATGGCTTCACTGTCGATATTTGTCGGATTGTGGTTAAATTCAGGTAAAATAAATATATGGAAAAATATCATAACATTTATTCTATTTGCCTATTCTTGTGCAATTTCACTACTGGGCGCCCTAACTACCAACGCCGTTCCACCTAAAGTAGAAGCAACTTATTTGCATTCGAAATTTAATTTTTTACTCAACTATGATCAATTGCTAAATAATATAAGTGGTAGTTATTTTTACAATCAATACGCATCTCATATTATGAGTCTCATCCAATATTATTGCATCATGCTCAGTCTGATCTTATGCATTGCTTTCGTCTTACTATTTATTATCCCGAAGGTCCGTAATGAATTTAAGTCTTAGCTTTCGACGTTCTACCATTGACTCTGTCAAACATAAGGTACTTCATTGGCCTTATGACAAAATTACCGTAATTATTGCGGCACTTTGCTCGATTGCAGCAACAACTTATTTTTTCTTAAACGACAAAATTATTGCCTATGGAGATGCAGAATCTCATCTGAATATCTCAAAGCGAGTCGTGGCTGGACTGACACCTGGGTTTGCACAACTGGGAGGAATTTGGTTGCCTTTACCACATCTTATGATGTTGCCGTTTGTGTATTTTGATGTTCTCTGGCGTACAGGTTTGGCTGGGTCAATCGTATCTGGATTCTGTTTTATTGTAGCTGCTTTGTTTATATACAAAACCATACTTTTTTTGACCAACAGCAGACTCGCTTCATTTGCTGGCGCATTGATTTTTATATGCAATCCCAATGTGCTGTATATGCAGACCACGCCCATGACCGAACTTCCTTTAATTATGTTTTTTGTACTATCAGGGTACTTTTTTATTAAATTTATTTCACACGAAAACGAACTTTTGTCGCTGATCCTTGCAGGTTTTTTTGGATTTTGCGCTTCACTTACTCGCTATGATGGTTGGTTTTTGGTTTTTATAGAAGCATTGATTATTTTTGTAAAATTTTTTCCTTATAAAAAAAAATGGCAAGATGTTGAAGGGCGCGTATTGTTATTTAGCACGTTAGCTTTTTTTGGGATTTTGATTTGGTTCATATGGGGATTCATTATCCTCGGTGATCCACTGTATTTTACTCACAGTCAGTTCTCTGCTAAATCACAACAGGCGAGTTGGTTATCAAAAGGTGAGCTGCCTGGTTACCATAATATACTCATGTCAATTGCCTATTATTTAATCACTGCTATGAGTAATAGTGGAGTGGTAGTTTTCGCAATTGCAACTTTTGCTCTGGCATATTTTGTCATTGATACTAGATTCAAATACCGCTGGCTCATAGTTCCCATACTTTTGGTACCGATTATCTTTAATGTAATTACACTGTATCTAGGACAATCGGTTATTTTCATACCGTCTCTGACTCCGGTTGGGTACGAATGGCGGCTCTTCAATGTCCGCTACGGTATCATGATGGTCCCGATTGTAGCCCTACTTTTTGGCTATTTTATTTATCGGATAGAAGTTGTGACCAAAATAATAGTCATCAGTCTATGTCTAATACAAGCTCTACTTTTTATTTCAGGTTACTCAAAAATCATCACGCTCGAGGATGGTGTAGTTGGTCTGTCGCATGCCAAACGCACTGATGCCGAATTTTGGATGACCAAAAACTACGATCATGGGCTTGTACTCATTGATGACTATGCCCGCACAATGAGCATCATCAGGTCAGGTATCCCCATGCAAAATGTCATTTATATTGGTACCAAACCTTACTGGGAAGATTCGCTGAAGCAACCCGAAAAATATGCGACATGGATTGTCATGCAAAAAGATGATGTGGTGTGGAGAACATTGTATGACGATAAAGCCATGCAGGCCAGACTCTATAAATATTTTAAGAAAACGTATACTTCCAACGAAATCCTCATTTTCAAGAGAAATTCTCAAACATAAGCTATGAAAAAATTTCTGATCTTAGTTCTACTTATTTATGCAATAAGTATCTCTTTTGGAACAAAGGCCCATGCACAAGAGCGATTTTTCCCTGTTGAGTCAATTGATACTATGAAACTTTCGCGTGATGCAGCAGGAGACAAAGGCATGTTACCCAAAATACCTGAGTTAGTTGGCAAAGTAGCCGCACTTCACCCCACTCATATTTCTATTGCCACTCCCTATGATGAAAAATTTTATCCGGTATTAAAATCTTGGGTGGATGAAGCTCGCATCAATAACCTGCATGTGTGGTTTAGGGGGAATTTTTCCGGCTGGGAAGGGTGGTTTGACTTCCCTAAATTCACCGACTACAACCAACACCATACAATGACGTATGCCTTTATCACCTCACACCAGGAACTATTTAAAAATGGTGATATTTTTACACCAGTACCTGAGGCAGAAAACGGCGGACCCGGTGATCCGCGCGGCTCGGCCGAGAAATCAGCTGCTTTTAATCAATTCTTGATTGATTCATATGATAATTGCGTCAATGCGTTTGCCAAAATTGGCAAAAAAGTTACCTGTGGTTATTTTTCGACCAATGGTGATATTGCCAGACAAGTTCTAACCAAAGAGACGGTGAAAAAGATTGGCAACCGAGTTGTCATCGATCACTACGTCAATGATATTCCACAATTTATTGCAGATATTCAATCTCTACATGAAAAATTTGACACGCCTGTGGTGCTTGGTGAATATGGGGCACCGATACCAGATATTCACGGCAACATGACTCCCGAAGAGCAAAAAGATTATATAAAAGAATTGTTAATCCAGTTGGCCAAAAATCACAGCGTCGTCGAAGGGGTCAATTACTGGACGGCCTTTGGCGGCTCAACTCAGATCTTCGACGACGCCTTCAACCCCAAACCAGCAAGCGAAGTTCTCAGTCAGTATTACTTACCTCTTCGCATTTCCGGACATGTAGAAGACATTTTTGGTTTTCCAGTAAGAGGAGTGAATGTTGCAACAGATTTTTATAAAACAACCTCTGATTGGCGCGGTAATTTTTCACTTATAACCACAGCAGATGCGCCGCGAATAATTTTTACTAAAAATAATTTCACTACAGTCGCTTATAACCTCTCTACTCCAACAAATCATGAAGATATACAAATCGCATTAGACTACACGAAGAAAGATTTTATGTATTATCTTAAAAAAATACTGCACGCACTCCACGTTTAAGACTCATCGTAGCGAGCAACGACCACGAAGCGTTTACTGTCTAAGAAACCTGTACAAGTATAAATAGTCAAACGTCTGTCACCCGTGTTTTTTAAGATAGAGGACTGGTTGGGCGAGACCACACCAATATATTCCACTGTAAATGTTTTTGATGTGCCGTCAGTAAAAAGGACCGATACTTTCTGCCCCTGCTTAGTATGCACTAAGCCTCCTAGTAAGCTTGTCCAATTATGCCCCCAGAAGATCGCATTGCCTTTTGAGCCAGGAATAACCGAATCTGCAAGGTACGAAACGCCTCGATCAGTAGTCGGCCACGATTTACCCGAAATATGAGACGGTATGATAGGGAGACTTATTTGGAGCCCTGGAATAGCCAAAACTGCAGGAACTGCCTCTGTAGAGGCGAATTTAGGGTCTTTATAGGAGGAAAGCGCAAACGATAAGCGGTTGGGATTATAATGCTGGACCAGAAGCAAAAAACCATATGCCAAACACAGAAGACCTATACCTGTCAGAAACCTAGAAACGACCAGTTTCATAGGTTAAGAACGAAATTTTATAAGAAGTTGACCAGAAGCGAGCGTGAGTAAACCAAAGGCAAAGATCCCTACTATCAGGCTCATATCACCAGTTGTGGCTAATCCCAGCACCTCGCCCGCAGATCTATTACCGCCGCACACAAACGGGTCGTTTTTGGCTAAATAAGCACCAGATAACAGACCCCATTGAGCTCCGTCATCGACTTTGATCCAGCCTTGACTTTGCAGATATTTAAGGTCGGTGTCGCTAAATGAAGAAGCTTTGAGCCATTTTGTCTGAATACCTTTACCATTATCATCGCAGAAACATTGCAGAAAATTCTCTTGATCAACTATATATACGGCATCTTGGCCTGTGTGCGTGCTTGCATCTCCGACTATTCCATGGGTACCTGAGTTATAACTTGCTCTGAGACTGCCTTGAGGGTTTAAACACGAAGAAAAAGGGGGCAAAGTTAAAGCGTAGGCTTGCGGAGCAAACAAAATCAACGTCACAACAAGTAGAGACAAGCCAGCACAAGTTTTCTTAATCAAATTAGACATACGTGTCGCGCATTATATAACAAGACCTATATAAAATCAAGTGGCTCTATGTGAGGCTAAATAGCTCACTTCAAGTAGGATATAAGAATAATTATTTAGGAGCCTGGGATGGTAAATTCAAGATACGATAATCCATCTTTTTGTGCCTGAGTAATCTGTTTTGCCCGCGACTTCAAGATGAATAATTTAGAAGGTTTGCCTTGATATTTTACACGTACATACTCACTTTGCAGTTTCGTGTCCAGAATTTGCCCAAATGTTTCTGTACGAGTAGTGGCTTTGGCTATGCTGACGCTATTTATATACACTATAAATTCTGGAGGATTTGTGTCCATAACCTTTATAAACTCACTTTTGAGTGCGGGCACGGTAAACATCCAACTATAGTAATCCAACATATGGGTCGGCAATCGAGTCCCAGATACCCAAAAACCCAATGAATCAGTTTCGTAAAAAATTGATCTATCTTTATCGTTCTTCATCGCTTCAATTGCCTGACCGTACGTCGTTGCCTCCGAGTAATTAATATAACTCTCATTGTGAATATCATTTTTCCGTGTAAGAAGATTGTTTGGATACACGACAACAGATAGCAACGAAATAACAGCCAAAAACAAGCCTGTGTAAAAGAGTTTTTTTTGTTTAGTACCATTGAGAAAAATGGCAGGAAGCACCAACATGCCATAAAGCCAAGGCAAAGCATGGAAACCACCATACAATAAATTGTCATGAAATGTACTCACCCGAGTATTACTAATTAAAACTGCGATGAAAAGCAGTGTCCACACCCAAATTTTTTTAGATTTATATGCATCAATGGCAATCAGCGCGATAAGAAATACAATTGGTATCAAAATGCGCTCTATTTGATTTGGGTCATGAGTAAAAAATGAAGGAATCAGTACAAATATCGGCATAAAGGAAATCTTGGTGGTGTTGGTAATTGAAGGAAAAAAATATTTGATGTTGTTGACAAATGTTTCACGGAAATAATCTCCAAAAGGGATGAACATAAATACAATAATGGCTAAAATTACCTCTACTCCTACCAACAGACATATGCCCTGCCAATTTTTACGATTCTTGACGATAAGCATGACATTAAGAAATGCCAGCGCCGGCCAAAGCGGCAGTAAAGAAAACATAGCTATAAAAGATGAGATACCTGCTAGCCCCAGCTCTTTTAAACTGAGCGTAGTTTTTGAGAAATACACTTTGGCAGTCAAAATAAGCAGCATCACAAAGGGATAGGCCGCAAGCGTTTCGCCCAGATATTGATTACCAAGAAGCAGAATTTTACTGGACTCAAAGATAAGAATAAAAATCAGACCAACTCTTCTTAAATACACTAAAAAAATTGCATCCCATATGAGCGAGTATAAAAAAATAAATTCTCTATGTCGCTTAACCAATAAAAAAATCGAGTTAAGGCTGAATAATCTATGGATAAGCGTACTGAAAAAATACAGTATTGGCTGATGATTAGAACTAAAGTCTCTATATGGTATAAGTCCGTGGAGAAACAAAGCGCCACCAACCATATGTCCATCCTCATCAGTGAAGCGGATAGATTGAGAAAAATTTTCAGTCAGCCAAAGTCCGACACAAAAAATAAGGAGAAGCGACAGCAGGTAAGGTAAATATTTTCGGAGCATCGGCGGAGGGTAGAGGATTCGAACCTCTGAGAGCTTGCGCTCACAAGTTTTCAAGACTTGCGCCATAAACCGCTCGGCCAACCCTCCTTTTGGGTGAGGCGCGAAGGGGAATTGAACCCCTGCATAGCTGTTTTGCAGACAGCCGCGTTACCACTTCGCCATCGCGCCAGATTTGAGCTTATATATTTTACCTGAATACCCCTTTATTCACAATGGTGGTACAATACACAGTAAGAGGAGTTTTTTATGAAATTTAAGCGAGAGACTTCGGCTGGAGGCATCGTCTTCAAGATAGATAATGAAGGAGTTAAATGGCTCATTGTCCAACTTTCTGCCTATAAAGGCTGGGGCTTTCCCAAAGGACATGTCGGTGATATAGTCAAAAATGAGAGCCGCGAGGAAGCGGCTTTGCGCGAAGTGAAAGAAGAAGGCGGCGTTGAAACAAAAATAATCCATGAAGAACCAATAAAGATCGAGTACATGTATAAACGCGAAGATTACTTAATCAAAAAACACGTGTACTATTTTTTAATGGAATATAAATCAGGCGATACTAAAAATCATGACTGGGAAATCTCAGATATCAAATTCACCACTACCGACGAGGTTCGCAAAACACTATCTTTTAAATCAGATAAAGAAGCCTTTGAGAAGGCCCTTATCCTCTACCAGCACGAAGGCGTTGCTTCTTAAATTGATATAATATACATCTATAGCTAGTCTCCGTAGTTCAACGGACAGAATTTGGGTTTCCGGAACCTAAGATGGCAGTTCGATTCTGCCCGGAGACACCAAACACGGGCCTATAGTTTAACGGCAAAACATGGCATTCGCATTGCCAGGATCCGAGTTCAATTCTCGGTAGGTCCACACATTGTTGGATATATGCTATAATCACTTGATATATGACACCTTTTGATATACTCCTTGCCATATCAATCATCCTTTTTTTTATTTTTATTTTTCTCTGGTTTAGCTTCAATATGTTTGTTACTATGCAAAACCAAGTTGCTGAAGATTTTTCGGACATAGATATACAACTCAATCGACGCGCTGATCTTATTGATCAATTGGTCCAAACTGTCAAAGGATACGCCAAACACGAGCGCTCTGTTTTTGAGGACATAGCCAAAGCTCGGTCATCGCTGAATCAATCACAAACTATCAAAGAGAAAGAAGCAGCCGATAAAATGTATTCATCTGTCAAAGGAAGCTTGATTGCAGTGGTCGAAGATTATCCCAAACTCAAAGCCAATGAGTCATATAAAGAGCTTATGGACAACATGAAAGACACCGAGGATAAAATCGCAGCTTATCGTGAAACATATAATCGATCGGTAAAAAGATACAATAATGCCATACAAGTTTTTCCGAATATTGTGGCGTCGGCCACATTGCAATTCAGGCCGGCAGATTTTTTTGAGTTTAATGCTGTTTCAACATGACACAAGTTTTTAACCCATCAAGTCACGCGATATCCAATAAAATCCTGGCATCCGTTCTGCTATTGCTTGTAATCACCTCAGGATCAACGGTAGTTCTGGGGACACAAACGGGCGAGCTTGATAAAAAAATTATTTCACCCTTAAAAAATAATGCCCGCTACCTGTTTGAGGCGCTTTCTACATCGGGCCAAGCGCCTGTCACCAATACTGTCGAAATCGACACCAACTCTTCTTCTTCAACTGATGTTAATACCAATAATCAGGGCGATTACACACCACAGCAACAACAACCCAACATAAATTTCCCTATTTACAATACTCCAACTCCCAATCCTACAGCTGTCGAGTGGGAGCGACAATTCGAGCAGAAGCAGGCTGAGATGCAGCGCGAATTTGAAGAAAGTAAGCAGAAAGTTTGCGCCTCAGTACCAGATGCTCCAGGCTGCCACTGATAGTAGATTTAGTATAATAAGATACGTTATAATAGCGTCTGTAGCTCAGTGGTAGAGCGCTACTCTTATAAAGTAGATGTCCTTGGTCC
>CAYLXX010000008.1:0-36338 GCA_964387955.1 uncultured Gammaproteobacteria bacterium | reverse complement strand
AAGCCTGATTCGATGTTTAAAGCCAGTGTGGAGTTGTTGGCCAAGTCAACTGAGGAAGCTGAAGGGAAAACGAGATTACCTGTAAACGTAGAGTCGCCTATAACTTGAAAAGCTGTTGAAGGGTTAGTCGTACCAACTCCTAACTTATTGCTAAAGTTCCAAATACCGCTAATGACTTCGTTTTGATTGTTTCGAGTAATGTGAGAGTTGGGGTAATCGATATTGATATTGTCAGTGCCGCTTGGACTCTCGTTTAGACTAAAGTCATTGGCATTAAAGTTAAGTGCGCTAACCGATGATCCAACTCCCACTCCCCCTTCTTGAACTGTAATAATGGCCGAACTAACTCCTCCGATATCCTGGTTACATTCCCACAATTTAGTTGTGTCGTTCCACTTAAGTAAGTAGCCATCATTACAACCTCTCAACAATGAGAGCCCATTAACCGAGACTTCTAAGCCTGAATTTGAAGAAGTGGTCGCTGTATCGCTCGAGCTTGAAAGATTAACTGCAACTGAATTAGTAGCACCAACGCCAGTTCCTCCAGCTACACTGATACCGTTTCCCGCTGTCACGCTTGCAACATAATTGCCCGTCGTATCAGTTCCCAAAGTTACTGTAGCTGCAGTAGTCAATTGACCACCAGCGGTAGTTTTAACGAATTCATTGGCAGTAAGTGTAGAGAAAGTGATAGTACCTGAGGCCTTAACTCCTCCAACAACTTCAAGTTTTGTAGTCGGTGTACTCGTACCAATTCCCACATTGTCTGTATCAGTTGTAAGTCTCACGTTCGTACCATCATCAGTCCATCCCGAAGCAGTTCCAGATGCATTAATAGTAACTGAATCATTTGTGTCGTCGGTTGTTAAAGTCACACCTGCTCCGGCAACAAGCGTTAAGGTGTCGTTATTTGAATCAGCGACGACATCGTTCTGTCCAGTCACTGCAACATTTTTAAAAATATCCTGCGAAGATCCTCGATCATCATTAGTAATAGTCGTACCCGAAACACTTATGCCATCGCCGGCGGTCAGGGAAGTGACTCCTGTGTTTGTAATCTCAAGTCCGTTGACGCTGATCCCGCTCCCGGCTTTCAAAGTTAAATCGCCTGTTGAACCGCCCACAGATGTTACGCCCGTATTGGTTATGACTGGGTTTTGACCGGCAGAGACTGCGATACCAGTTCCTGGCAGTACACTATAAATTACATTGGGCGCAGTTAAGGTGCCTTCGATCGTAGCGGTTTTCTTGACTGTGATCTCATCGTTAAAATGCCCAGGCAAATTAAAAGTTATAAATGACGGACGTAAAAATGACGAAGTATCCAAAGCATCTGACACGGCTAACACATCTCCAGTTACCGTATTTGATATTGCAGCTAAGTGCTGGCTTACACCTTTTGATTTTGAAAAAATATAGACTGGCAGAGACACAGCCACAAAGGCAAATACGCCAACGATAAACGCATACATCCATCTTCGCGAAAAACTTACGTTCGGATAAAAATATCTTGTGCGATCTTCCTTGGTCACAACTACTCTTTCTTGCTCTGGCTCTTTAACCACTTCATGTGCCGTGATCTTTTCGATAACAATTGGTTCAAGCTTGGCTGGTTCTTCGATAACAGCTTCGGCCAAAGTTGAGGTCACTGGAGCGATAGCCGCTGGAGCAGTCTCAGTCTGAGTAGTGGGTAGATCGAATTCGGGAATGGCAATGGTTTCCTCTTGGACGATCTTTTCCTCAACGACCGGAATTTTTTCGATCACTGGCTCGGTTTTTACCTCAGCTTGCACAGAAGCCGCTTTAGCAGAAGTTCTAGTAAAATTTTTATTTTTTAAAAGAAGTGAAACTTGTTCTTGGGTGTAGATACGCTCGCCGTTCTTATTTCGTTGAGATTGGATGAGGCCTTTCTTTTCCATGCGGCGGAGGGTAGTTTGTGAAACATTGAGTTTCTCTGCAACCTGTGAGATGGAGAGTGGCTGAGTCTTCTTTATATACTCTAGTTCATCAATATTAAAAAGACGGTTTTTTCCGTCGGGTCGTTGAGAGTGAAGTATTCCCGACTTATCCCAACGACGGATCGTATCAATGGAGACACCAAGGAGAGACGCAGCTTCGCTGATGGAGACTAAATTGTTAGGGGATATGCGTTTAGGCATAAATAATTGGGAATTGGTTAACCATTGCCTAGGTACTACCTATTCTTAATTAAGCATTGTTACAAGAGCTTTGTCAAGGGGTATTTAAGTGGACGTTAATCTTATCGTATTCTTATCATTTTTGGTATTATTAGCCTCAATTATGTTAAATTTTAACGTCATTGACAAAATGATAAGATTGTGATAAATTTAGTTATGCTTCCACTTTCATACAACATTTCGTATGACTTGAAGAAGAAATTAGACTCGATCGATGAGCTGCGTCAGCGCATCCTCCTTACTCCCATCCAGCCCAAGTTTGAACACAAATTAAAATGGGACTTGCTCCTCAAACGCATTCACTACGCTTTTCAACTCGTAGGTCAAGATTTATCTATTTCTACGATCGTGAAGATAATTAACTCAGGCACAAAAATTTCCAAATACAACCCGCAGCAAATTATATATTTTTACCAACGTGCATTTATCTACATTAGCGAGGAATGGACTGCTAACCCCTCACCCATTACATTTAGAACGTTACAAAAGCTTGAAAGCATTCTGACAGGCAACAATGAAAGATCTAAATCCTACTTTCAAAAATCGGAGCAGGCTCTGAGTCATTTACTTGAGTATTTGCAAACCCAGCCCGACCACCCAGTGGTGCTAGCAGCTATATCGTATATCAAAATTCTGGACATCAAACCGTCCGTACAAAATAATGAACTTTTAGCTCAACTTGTGGCACTGCTTTTTATATTTAAATATGGTTTTGATGTCAAGGATTTTACATCTTTCGAGGCTTACTTTTATAAAAATATTCGAACGTATGAAAATGTTATAAATGAAGTTATGGCTAAGAATCGACTCACTTTATGGCTAGAATATTTCGCTATTGCAGTAGAGAATCAACTACTTAAAGTCGCTCAATACGTTTCCTCTCCGCCGGCTGAGAAAACTACCAATCTCATGTGGAAATTGTCTGAAAGGCAAAAAGAAATTCTTCATAAACTTGATCAACCAGGCTCAACTATGACGAATCGCTCGGTGCAAAAAATGTTTGGTATATCTCAAATTACAGCTTCTCGTGACCTTTCCAAACTAAGCACGCTCGGATTTATATTGACACATGGCAAAGGCAGATCAATTTACTACATTAAATCGTAGTGTACCAAGGCTCCCTTTTCATCTGGTAATTTTTTTTGCACTTGACAAAGACTTCTTAAAGCTTTAAAAATAATGAATTGTAATTTAGAAATTTGATTTCTTAAACATATGAAACCTAATTCACTCCTCCTCGGTTTGGTAGTTATTACCATACTTGCCCTCGGCTCGACATATTATTTCTTTAATCAATACCAGGAAGCACAAAAACTTCTTAAAGATCCTTCTGCTATAAGTCGTAAACAAGGCGATGAAATCAAAGCTAAATTGAGTAAACTTATCGTACTTCCAGATGAGGCACCTACCATTGCTACTATCACTGATATTAAACAACTCGACAAACAACCTTTCTTCAAAAATGCTCAAAATGGCGACAAATTGATCATTTTTCCCAAAGCTCGAAAAGCTATTTTATGGAGACCTTCTTCCAATTTAATCATTGAAACTGCACCAGTCAACATTGGTCAACCACAAGGCGGTACCACAGTTACCCCAGCTCCTACCGGACTAACTGGCGTACCAACTGGAGCGATATCTCCAACCATCAAACCCCGTCCAACAAAATAACTCATAGTTAACTTACAGATTCTGAGCAGTTTAGCAAAAAACTGGCAAGCTATGCATAGGTGGTCACCCAAATTTGTGCCCAAATATGCAGATAAAGGTACTCACCCTATAGTTAAACGAAGTAATATAGGATAAATTTTTAAGAAGCGATAAATACTCTGTAATATTTATTACCTATACTCCGTAGATGCTATGAATCAAGGTAAAAATGGAGTCATGAAAAAGAAGAATTGTCAAAATACCAAGGACTAAGAATGGTCCAAAAGCAATTTTGCTTTTAAGCTTTTTTTTGCCGGTAAGAAACAAAGTGATTCCCACAATTGCACCAAAGATAAAACCAAAGTATAAAGCTACTAGTCCTCCGAGCCAACCTAACAGTACTCCCATACCAAAAGCCAGTTTAACATCGCCAAACCCCATACCTCTCCCCTTCGTAGCCAAAAAGAGCAGTAATATCGGTGCCATCACCACAATTCCAGAAAAAATTATACTCACAAGCGAGGAGTAAATATTACCAACGTGTAAAATTTGCAAGCCTACAGCAAAAATTAGCAAACATACTTGCATACTATCGGGAATGATTTGATACTTTATGTCGGCAAAGAAGATGACAATGAGGGTAGATATGATTCCTAAATAGAGAATTTTTTCTATTAAAGTATTGCCTGAGTACAGCCATACAACAATGAATGACATGCCCGTTAAAACCTCCAAGAATGGGTAAAAATATGACAATTTCTTGCCGCAGCAGCGAGTACGACCCCCAGTCATAATGAAAGAAAAGATAGGAATAAGATCCAAGCCGTGGAGAGTTTTTTTACAATAATCGCAGTGTGATCGGCCAAGAATCGATTGCTCCTTAGGTAATCTCTCAATCAATACGCCGAAAAAAGAACCAAATACAGCGCCAAAAATAAAGATTATAAGAAGCGACATACCTCACAGTATATTATATTCTTTCTGCAAGATTAAGGTCGAGTTTCTTGAAGGGTCCAACGACTGTGATATTGAGTCTTTCAGGCTTAAAAACGCTTTCTGCAAGCTCAACTATATTATCAAGACTGACTTTTTCGATTTCTTTTATAGTCTCCTGTGGAGTTATTGTGTAATTTTCCAGTAAAAGCTTGTTTCCAAAGTATGACGCAACATTTGAAGAATCCTCCATCGACAGTAAAATACGACCTTTGATAAGCTCTTTGGCCTTATGTAATTCTTCTTCGGTCACTGCGCCAAGGCTAATTTTTTTGTGTTCTTCTATGATCAGCTCGATCGCCTCTTTAACTTTTTCAGGCTTATTGGTGACACCTGCTTGAGTGGTAATATTTCCTACATCATGATAAAGTTCACGCCCGGTTGATATGTAGTAGCATAATCCCCTCTTTTCTCTCACTTCGATAAACAACCTTGAAGACATACCGCCTCCAAGAAGAGTTGATAAAACTGAAAGAGAATATCGGCGAGGATCTTTAAACGAAAACGTTCTGTAACCGAGACAAAAATGGGCCTGCTCTGTCTTTTTATACTTTATGCTCAACTGCGGTTTCTTCTGAGCTTCTTTTGCGGGAACAAATGTTGTACCTTGGCGGCCATCCCAATCGCCAAACTTTTCCTTGATAAGCTCGTCTAAATTTTTAACATATTTTATACCTCCTGCAACGACCAAAACAGCATTTTTAGGATGATATAGTTGACCAATATAGTCTGCAAACGTTTTATGTGTGAATGTAGTCACGACATCTTTCTTTCCGGCGATCTCAAAGCCAAGTGGATTACCTTTATAGAGTAAGGAGTCGAATAATTCGCCTACTTTACGATAAGGTGTATCTTCATACATGTTGATTTCTTCCACGATCACGCCTTTTTCACGCTCAATCTCTTCGGTTAAAAGAAGCGGGTTGAGGATCATATCAGAGATAAGGTCGATTACGATTGGGAAGTCCTCTGCGAGAGACTTAATCCAGTAGCCTGTATGATCTTTGGCGGTAAAAGCATTAAAAATACCACCTTCACCCTCAATAGCCGAAGAGATAATAAAGGAGCTCGGATATTTTTTCGAGCCTTTAAAGGCCATGTGCTCAAAGAAGTGGGCTATGCCATTGTTTTGCTCAGTTTCGTATCTGGAACCTGCGCCAATTAGAAGCAATGTTGTCACGGTCGGGAAAGATTTGGTATCGATTATCACTATTCTAAGACCGTTGGGTAAGGTGATTAAACGTGGCTCCATAAGCTAATTATATCTGATGATCTCGCCTTAAACAAGGAGGAGTGATATAATTATTCATAATGGACTTACCTAACGGAGCCGAACACCTAAGTGGAACTCGCCCAGAACTAGTAACTAATATCAGAGGTATAAACAACCTTTTTTATGATGCGGCTCGGGCCTTTCCCCTGATCGAAAAACCCTCCGAACAACAGATTTCCTCGCCTATAATTTCACCCGAATACCGAGCGGCAATAGCCCATGACAAACTCAAACAAGAAATTGCTACACGATTTGGGATCAAAGACACAGACGCTGTCATGAAGCAAATTCAAGATGAATTTCAATCTGCATATACTACTTTTCACCATTATCCTTTAAATTTCCAAGAAAATTTACTTAAAGTTCCAGCAGGTGAAAATAAAGCTCATTTCAAGGTAGCAATTGATAAGCCTGAGCTTCTGTATTCTCTGGCAGCTATAGAGATGCTTCAGGAATCTCAAGTGATTTTTACACGTTCGCATGAAAATAGCTCACATCCTCCCCAACTTATTGAGAACTTACATGTCGCTTTAGAAGAAAAAGGAGAAAATTCAAATACAATGAGCCTGGATATTGATCTGTCTACACACCCTGATTTCTCTGCTATCAGACTTTTGAATCTGTTTACTTCTC
This sequence comes from uncultured Gammaproteobacteria bacterium, assembly GCA_964387955.1. GTDB lineage: Bacteria > Patescibacteriota > Microgenomatia > UBA1406 > GWC2-37-13 > CAYLXX01. Next base: position 29,591 of record CAYLXX010000008.1, on the reverse strand, counting down.
GTGTCTCATCAAGAGGTCATGAAGGAGTTACTAACATCTCGACAATCATCAGTAAAGCAGCTGGTCGTAGAATTGATATACACCAAACAAATGCGATATTAGCAGAAGTCACCAATACATTTCTTGCACCAAAGTCAGATTGAATTGAAAGCTTCTGCTTGATACAATGTGATATCCTTTTTGGATGGGCCTATAGCTCAATTGGTTAGAGCAGCAGCCTTTTAAGCTGTTGGTTCTGGGTTCGAGTCCCAGTGGGCTCACATTCTCAAACGCTTCCGTAAGCTACCCTATAATATTGTAATTTTGCCTTCAATTAGGTATAATTAATATATGCCAGAACATGAAAAAAGAAGAATATCCAAAGAGGATCGACCTAAAATAAGTGCCGACTTAGGCCTACGTTTCTTCCGACTTACTCAATCGACTCAATCTGAGGAATTAGATGCAGTTCTAGAGAAACCAGAGCGCACTGTATTTAATCAAATCGAGCAACCTTCACAATTTGTTTCGATCACTATACTTCCCCAAGTAGCTCCCGCAGATTTAGAAGAAGAAGCCATCTCAAGTAAAGTAAGAAAATTGTCACCGATAAATCCTGCACTTCTTGCTCAATTACCTGAAGAATTCAGTTATCCCCTTGTATATGTAGAAATGTATACAGATCCAGATTATCTAGTTGAAAATAATGGCGACTCAGAAGATACAGAACTTGTAACTACTCCTTTTAAAAAAATGCCTATCCCCAATGAAGCAGTCTCTCTTGAGGGGAAAAAATACCGCTTTTATAATTCTTATCTTTTGAATACTCTCGGTTTAGGGCTGAAAATTACTGAATCCACTCCTTTGCCTGAGACTGAAGCAACTAAAGATGCTTTATACCAACTAGATACTTATCCTGCTTATCCTCTTCAAGTTTTCTCACCACTAAAACCTTGGGATATCAGACGATTAAGTAATGTTATCAATGATATTGAGGCTGAAAAATATGAGCCTGTGAGTCTACCTTAGTGCTAATAACTTCCTTGATTTCTTACCACTTTCTCACATACAATTCTTTATACTTTATCTGATATGAAAGAAATTGCTGAGCAAGTAATACGAGATTTGTGGCCGGTTGTAAAAAAGCCGTTACTCATAAGTTTTATCGCCTTCTTGGGAATTATCATTATGATTCCTATCTTCACTTACGTGTATTTTGCTCGCTCACTCCAGTCAAAGGAAGCCATCATGAACCAAAACAATTCCGGCATCACTCTTTTAGACCGCAATGACAAACCTTTTTTTACTTTTTATGAGGCAAAACAGAAGAAAATCATTCCTCTTGAGCAAATTCCTACCCAACTTCAACAAGCAGTTATAGCCTCTGAAGATAAAGAATTTTATAGCCACAGAGGTTTCTCGATTAAAGGTATCGCACGTGCACTTTTTGCTGATGTAAAATCTCAGGGAATCAAACAAGGAGGCTCAACCATCACGCAACAACTTGTTAAAAATGCGCTTCTCAACCAGAAACGAAGTTTTTTGCGTAAGTACCAGGAACTGGTTCTAGCACAGGAAATCGAGCGGCGCTATAGCAAAAGTGAAATTCTAGAAATGTACTTAAACTCGGTGTACTTTGGCGAAGGTGCGTTCGGAGCTCAACAAGCAGCGCTCACTTACTTCAATAAAGACGCCAAAGACCTAACTCTAGCCGAAAGTAGTTTTCTTGTTGGTCTTTTACCTGCTCCTTCTGCGCTCTCGCCTTTCTCAGGAGATGCAGATCAGGCAAAAAAGCGTCAAATAATTGTATTGGGGGAGATGGTAGAACAGAAATCTATTACCTCTCAACAAAAAGACCAAGCTGCAGCACAAAAACTTGTTTTTAATAAAAGCGACAATCAAGAACTCAATGTCACTGCTCCCCATTTTGCCCTCATGGTTAAACAGGAACTGATTGATAAGTATGGAGAGGAATACGTTACCCGCTCAGGTTTCAAGGTTAAAACAACTTTAAACTTAGATTGGCAAGAATATGCCGAAAATGTTGTTAAAAACCAAGTTGCACAGCTCAAATACAATAGAGCTACCAATGGTGCAACTGTCGCCATCGACCCCAGCAACGGCGAAGTTATGGCCCTTGTTGGAAGCGCTGATTGGTCCAACGAAGAATTTGGAAAATACAACATCATCACTGCCGAACGACAACCAGGATCGTCTTTTAAACCGATCGTCTATGCAGAAGCAATTCAGAGACATACTATCACCGCAGCTACCAATCTACAAGATGAACCAACCACATTTCCGGGCGGATATAAACCCAAAGACTATGATGGTAAGTATCGCGGGAATGTAACCGCAAGGAGAGCTTTGGCCAATTCTCTCAATATTCCGTCAGTTGAAGTTCTCCAACAACTCGGTGTTCCAACTGCTATTCAAGCCGCCAACAGAATGGGTATAAACAGCTTAAAAGACCCTTCAAATTATGGTCTATCACTGGTTTTGGGAGGCGGCGAAGTCAAGCCAATCGAGCTCATCAATGCCTACGCCGCCTTTGCTAACGGAGGCATGCAATATCAGCCGTCAATGATTCTGGAAATTAAAGACAAACTTGATAATGTTATTTTCACCGTTCATCATGAACCTCAGCGTGTCGCATCTGAAGAAGTTTCTTATATTATTTCGTCAATGCTTTCAGATAATAACGCACGTCAGGAAGTTTTTGGCAACGCCTTAACGATCTCCCGACAAGCAGCAGTTAAAACAGGTACCACAGAAAATTATCGCGATGCCTGGACAATCGGTTATACGCCCCAAATTATCGTCGGGGTTTGGGTAGGAAACAATGACAATGCTCCCATGGATAATGTAGCAGGTTCACTAGGAGCTGCGCCGATTTGGCGACAACTTATGGAAAGATTTCTGGCGGGTACTCCGGTCGTGACTTTTAAGAAGCCTCTCACAATAAGAGAAGTTGCTCTATGTATCGTAAAAACCGAAAAAGATGGCGATAAAGAGAAAAAAACCACCTCAACGTATACTGAGTATTTTCTGCCCGGAACTGAACCAAAAGATTCTTGCATGACTCCAACACCAGATCAATCGCCAACTCCTGCTGCCAATACACCCACACCAACGCCTCAAAATACTCCAACAAATACTCCGGAGCCTTCAGTGACCAACACGCCTGCGCCAAGCCCAACTGCAATTCTCTCGCCAACAGTAACCATACAGGTTCCATCGATAACACCTACACCAACTCATTAATGCAGCTAATTTTTCGTCACGAAGCTCACAATTTTACCTTCTTTATAGTAGCTTTCCAGAGCCCCATCTCCTAGATATTTTTTGACATTTTCGACCTTTTTTGCTTTTTCAACGACCGTATCTTTTGAATCCTTTTTATGTATCACCACTGTCGCTCGTACCTTACCGTTAATTTGCACTGGAATAGTTATTACCTCTTCCTCAAGTACTTTTGCACTCACTTCGGGCCAGTCAGACAGATGGATTGATGATTTTTTTTCACCCAGGACTTCCTGCCAGATCTCCTCTGTAGTGAAAGGCGCAAATGGGGATAATATTTTCAAAAATTTCACGCTTTCTTCCTTGGATAAACCCGACTTTGAACCCTCCCAGGCATTAAGAAATTCCATCATCGATGACACTGCGGTATTAAACTTAAAATCGCTGATATCTTCTGTGACTTTAAAAATAGTTTTATTTAACTTGTTGCCGAGTGATTTATCACCGCCTTCTTGCTTTTTTTGAAACATATCCCATACTCGTTTCATGAAGCGATAAGAGCCTTGGAAAGCCGTAGTTGACCAAGGAAGTTCTTGGTTAAAAGGTGCCATAAACATTTCATACGTTCGTAGAGAATCTGCACCATATTCTGCCACAACATCATCGGGATTTATGACATTACCAAAGGACTTGCTCATTTTGCGGTGATCTGCCGCTAGGATCATGCCTTGATTTTTCAAGCCCATAAACGGCTCATTGAAATCAATCATACCTAGATCCTGCATTGCCTTAATCCAGAAGCGTGAATATAAAAGATGTAGTACGGCATGCTCAGCTCCTCCTATGTATAAATCAACTGGCAGCCATTTTTTTACTTCTCCTGGGTCCCAAATTTCCTTATCATTGTGTGGATCGGCAAATCTCAAGAAGTACCAGCACGAGCCTGCCCAATTAGGCATGGTGTCTGTTTCTCTTTTTGCTTTACCCCCACAATTTGGGCATGTTGTATCAACCCAATCGGCAACTTTTGCCAATGGTGACTCGGCCGTCTCAGTTGGTTCGTATGATTTAAGGTACGGCAGCTCTAATGGTAAACTTTTTTCATCAATTGGGAACCAACCTACAAGGTTTTTTTGTATATTTTCGTCTACCTTTGATATATTATGATAGTTTTTTTGGAAGGCTTTTCCGACCCCTGTATCCCAGAAGGAAATTTGTTTTTTAGCGCAATCTGGGCAATAAACCATAGGAATAGGCTCGCCCCAATATCTTTGTCTTGAAAAAATCCAGTCTCTAAGCTTATATTGTTTGGAGAATTTGCCTACATGGGTAATTTGCAATTTTTTGGTTATTTTTTCTCGTGCTTCCCATGAGCTCATACCATCAAATTCGCCCGAATTAGTTAGGATACCCTCGCCGGTATATACTTTTTCTTTACCGATAAATCTTTGCCAAAGACCGAGCATATCATCTACCGGCAAAAAAGTCTCCATATCTGCTTTTTTTACCCAGTGAATCTCATGCAGTTTGGTATCTTCCTTACTCATACCTACATTTTCCCCATTCTCTAGCTCGTAATAGAGACCTTGAAACATGCCCCAACGATTGACTTTCTTATGTACATGGTAAAAAGTCGAGTGGAAGACCCCGCCTACCTTACTTATAAATTTGGCGTTTTTATAACCTGTCTCTTCTAAAATTTCTCGTTGGCCAGTCTCAGCTGCATCTTCGCTTTTTTCCACCCCACCGACTACAAACCCTCTCCAGCCAACATGTTTCCACTCGAGGCACAAGTATTTATCTTCAGACCAGTGCTTGATAATACACACTACAGCCGTCCGTTTCTCATAAGGCATGTCTTTTTTAACCGCATCCTCACCTTCAGTTCGCTCGTAATACGGCTGCAATACCTCCTTAATGGGTAAGTTATATTTTTTGGCAAATTCATGGTCGCGCTCATCGTGCGCAGGCACCGACATCACGGCCCCGTGACCATACTGACCAAGCACGTAATCAGCTATCCATACAGGTATTTTTTCTCCAGTTAGCGGATGAATAACATGCAGTGAAGTCGGAACTCCAGTTTTATCTTTTGCCAGATCAGTGCGTTGAAGATCCATTTTGGCTTTGCCTTGTTTGACATAACTTCCTATATTGGCTTTGATTTCTGAGTCAACTGGTATTTTATCTTTCAAAATCATATCCACCAATTCATGTTCAGGCGCCAATATTACCGCAGTCACTCCATATAGAGTATCCGGACGTGTGGTAAATACATTGATTATTTTATCTGTATCCTCTAGCTTGAAACTGATTTCTGACCCTTCACTTTTACCAATCCAGTTTTTCTGCATCTCAAGAATACCTTGAGGCCAATTCAACCCCTCCAGCTCATTTAGTAACCTTTCCGCGTAGGTCGTAATGCGAAATATCCATTGTGGAAGTTCCTTTGTGATGATGGGAGTTCCACATCGTTCATGAGTACCATTGGGTAAAACTTCCTCCTGAGCAATGCCGGTTTTATCAAATGGACAATAATATACAGGCGTGGATTTTTTATATAAAAGACCCATCTTAAAAAACTGTATAAAAAGATACTGCGTCCATTTATAGTAGCTTGGATCGGTTGTGGCTAATTCCCGGCTCCAATCATATGAGAAACCCAACATTTTTAGTTGTCTTTTGAAGGTGGTAATATTTTCTTTCACTATCTCGGCCGGATTTCGTTTAGCCTTGATGGCCGCATTTTCGGCAGGCAAACCAAACGCATCCCAACCCATCGGGTGCAATACATCGTAACCCTTCATACGATAAAAACGGGCCAAAATATCTGATCCGACATAGCCACGCGGATGTCCAACATGCAAGCCAGCACCTGAAGGGTATGGAAACATATCCAGCACATACATTTTCTGCTTACCTTTTACGCCAGCTTTATATGTCTGATTTTTTTCCCAGTACTCAGCCCATTTTTTTTCAAACGATTGAGGAAGATACTTATTTGACATATTGCAAATTATACTAAATCAGATTTCGTGTAAAATACATATATGGATTTTACGATCGAGCCTATTACCTCGCCAGATATATCTGCCTTTTGGAGAATTTTTAAGGAAGTGCTTGAAACTCAATTTCCAGGCTATTCTAAAAAAGTCGTCCGTTATTTTTTGGAGAAAGTCTATAGTGAAAAAGCGTTCGTCTTATTCCTCCAAACGCACCAAAAAGATATTCTTGTGGCCAAAAGCGGCAAGGATGTCATAGGTTTTGCCGTAATTGATGCTCCTTATGGCGGAGTCAGTTTATGTCGTTGGCTCGGTGTCAAACCCGATTACCAGCGAAAAGGTGTGGGCACAGGTCTTATTCAAGCCTGGTTGGAATTGGCAGTTTCTCAAGGCTGCCACAAAGCAGAAGTTGCAGGTCAACCAGATGCTAAGGAATTCTATGAAAAAGTTCAACTCACTCTCGAGGGAAAACGAGAAAAATCTTACTTTGGCATTGATCAATACACCTTCGGTAAAGTCCTTGGACCAGTTAACGACGATGTCTTAATAAAATAGTCCCGGCGATTTATGCCGGGACTAAGTGTTTATTGACGATTAGAAAGATTACTGACCGAAGTCATTTTGACCTCCGCCGTAACCGCCTCTACCACCTCGATCGCCTCCTCCGAAGGAAGTTCGTGGTTTAGGAGGTCTAGCCTCAGATACCACCAGCTTTCGACCTTGATGATCTTGGCCATTGAACGTATCAATAGCTTTTTGAGCACCTTCCTCATCGGCCATTTCGACGAAACCAAAACCCTTTGATCGTCCACTATCGTGATAACGGATGATCTGAGCTGAAGCTACATCACCGGCTTGAGAGAAAAGTTGTTTCAAATCCTCATCTGTAAGTTCGTATAAAAGATTACCTACATAAAGCTTTTTACCCATTGCGAATCACCCCCTTAGCGTATGAAAAACGTAAACACTGTATACTCACTCGTAGAATTAATTGATACCTTTAATTAGAAAGATCTAAATAGCGGTTCGGAACATGTAATAATCTAAGTATATCAGGAGAAAAAAGCCTTGTCAAATGGTTTCGGCCAACTCATAAAGCTCAATTGCTTGCCTGATAAAAGCCTGTGCCTCTTCAGGATAGCTGTTTGAGCCTAAAATCGCTTCTGCCTGATACAAACAACCTTTTGCTTCTTCTTGTGCCCTTTTACGTATATCCGGCCGCATAAGTTCACTTAAAAGGCCCTTATAGTCCTTTGCAGTAGCCCGTTGAAAATTAATCATTTCTTCTATATCTGGCTCTCTTGGTTCAATTAGTTTTCCTCTTGCTGAAGTTAGGCGATCTACTCTGAAGAAATGCTCATGAGTTTGCTCATCTATACCAAAAATAATGCGGTCGACAGTGCCATCCTCATATCTCCCTATATTTTGCATTACGCCCCGACCATTCTTCCAAAGCTGAATTTTGCCATCCATCTGCAAACGAAATATTGATGCTGTAGATTCTGGATTCATATATGCATTCTAGCAAATGCAGAGCTTTGATGCAATCTAAATTAAAGTAGACCCATTTTTTCACGCACTTCAAGGACTGTTTTTGAGGCTAGAGTTCTTGCTTTTTCAGAGCCTTCTTTGATAACTCGATCAATATACGCAGAATCCTTCTCCAGTTCAATCCTTTTCCGCTGAATTGGTTTTAATTCTTTATAAATAGCCTCGGCTACGGCATCTTTCATCATGCCGAATTGCAGGCTACCTTTTTCAAACTCAGAGTTAAAAGAAGCGACATTGTTTGGTAAATAAAGTCTGGCGAACGTGAATAAAGCTCGCACACCCGGATTCATTTCTCCTCCAGCCACTGTAGCTGTTGGAATGGAACGAACTTTTTTCTGGATTTCTTCCTGACTATCAGTAATAGTAATATAGCTTCCTTCAACTGACTTGGCCATTTTGCCTTCTCCTTTAAGCGATGGAATATATTCACCCTCAGTTTTATAACGCTCAGGCTCGGGAAAATCCATTCCATACTCTTGATTCATCTTGCGAGCAATCTCTCGAGCGACTTCCAGATGAGGTTCCTGATCAATCCCTACAGGCACCGCATTGGCCTTGTAGACCAGAATGTCAGCCGCCATAAGTATCGGGTAGTTGAGCAAGGCCATGGTGTTGTTCTGAGGGTACTGTTTCACTTTATCCTTATATGTAGGTAAGTGCTGCATGCGTGCTATTGTTTCAACTGAAGAAAAATAGAAGGCTAGTTCAAAATGTTGAGGCACATCTGATTGAAGAAAAATAATACTCTTCTGCGGGTCAAGCCCAGCAGCCAGATAATCAATTACAACTTCTCGTCTATTTTTTTTAAGCTCAGAAGGATCGTAAGGCGTTGTTATGGCATGCACATCGGCTACCATGTAGAGAGTTTCATACGATGGGTCATTTTGCAGTTCCAGCATGCCTTTCACAGCCCCAAGATAGTTGCCTAGATGCAACCTACCCGTTGCTCGAATACCTGACAAGACTCGTTTCATATGACCAATTATAGCTTATATCAAGTTTTATTGTATTTCCACGACCGCGTAGTCACGCTTGCCTTTACGGATAAGATAATATTTATCAAAAAGAAGGTCGCTTTTTACTCCATTTTGCGTCACCAGTCGATGCGCGTCATTCCCTGATGAAACCAAACCTATTTCGACAAGAACTTTTTCAAGGTTAAAACTTTCCTTATTTTTTACGGTCGTGTAAGGAAGTGCCTTTTTAAAAAATTCGACATTATCTTTACTAATCGATTCCGCAGCCTGCTCAAATAACAGCTTTGCTACAATCTTGCAATGATTGGCCACGTCTTCGCCATGCACCATTCTTGTTAGTTCAAATGCCAATTCTCTTTGGAGAAGTCTTTTTTCTTTCTGCTCATGCCATTTTTTTTCAATCTCTTTGATTTCATCCATTGATTTAAATGAAAAATATTTCATGAGGTTGGGTGCTAATTCATCATCTGTATTCACGAGAAATTGATAGAAAGCGAAGGGATGAGTTTTTTCAGGATCAAGCCAGATAGCAGCGCCTTTTTCTGTCTTGCCGAACTTTTTACCTGTTTTAGGATTGGTAATAAGAGGAAATGATAAACCAAATGCTTGCTTGCCAGTTTTTTTGCGGATAAGCTCAACTCCCTGCACAATATTCCCCCACTGATCCGATCCTCCAACTTGCACCATGCAGTTGTATTTCTCAAAAAGCATTAAAAAATCATACGCCTGAAGAAGCTGATATGAAAATTCTGCATACGAGATACCCTGCTCTCTTTTTAATCTTTCCTTCACTGATTCCTTATCAAGCATGGTATTTACTGGAATAAATTTTCCTGCTTCTCTTAAGAATTGAACGAGCGTAAGTTTTTCAAGCCAATCTGAGTTATCAACCATAGCAATTTTCAGCTCGTCGACTTCGAATAATTTTTTTAGCTGCTCTTTGATAGCCTCCTTATTTTTTTCAATCTCTTCTTTAGGAAGTAACGGTCGCTCTTCATCTTTTCCACCCGGATCACCGATCATTCCAGTGGCTCCCCCGGCAACAACTATAACTTCATGACCATGTCGAAGAGCGCGCTTGAGAAGAGTTACTCCCAGGAAATGTCCTAGATGTAAGCTATTGGCAGTCGGATCAATTCCCCAGTAAATTTTAGTTTGCTGCTCGAGAGTTTTATCAATGCCAGGAGTTTTTTGGGAGATTAAACCTCGTGACTGTAAATCATGAAAGAAGTTTGACATAGAGCTTATTATACATAAAAAAACCCAGTATCAAGTTTAAATAAAATGCCCTTGACAAGCCGGAAAAAATAATCCTATAATAATTTTATGCTGTCTCCCGAAATACCACCTTCCGCCCAACCGACAAAAACTAGCTCCAATCTAGAAGGATTTTTCAATGAGACTGAACAGACTCTGTTTAGATTAAGCTCCAAAGAGTTGTTGGCATCAATGCAAAATACTAGAGTTTTTTTAGCCTTGCCAAATGGCGAAGACCTACAGCAACCTGAGGATCTCAGCCCTGAGGAAGCTGCTATCGCACCACGCACAGTAGTTGAGTACGTTAATGATCAGTTAAAAGTCTATAAAAGTAAGCACGCAGAAGTTATGAAAACAGGTAAAGATCTCGTTTTTCATGCATCTCTTGCTGATAAAGACGAAACTGTACTTTATTCTTTCCACCTCTACCCTTTTCGAGACAAACAAGGAGAGATTGTCGGCGTAACTACCCGCATGGAACCGGCCAATGAGCTTGAATCAATGGCTCTCAGGGATCCTCTTACAGGCCTTGATAGTAAATTAGAGTTTGATAGACGCTTCAATGATATTGTTTATGATGAACTACGTGAAGAACACAAGGATAGCGAGCCGATTACGCTGCTTATGATCGATGGTGATCATTTGAAATGGTTTAACGACAATTTAGGTCATCAAGTCGGCGACGAACTTTTACGCTCTATTGCAGATGCAATTCGTTCAAGTACAAGACCATCTGACCCTGCTTCTCGATACGGAGGCGACGAGTACCGAGTAATTTTAAAAGGAGCCAGTCAAGAACAAGGGGTTAAGGTAGCCGAAAAAATTCGCGCAGCTATACATGATATAGAAATTGGAGAAGGTGAAAAAAAACGCCCACTATCGGTAAGTATAGGAGTGGCTGGGTTGTCTATTGGACTTGAAGACGCCCAAACTCGACCTTTGGGGCCTATGCGAAAAACCACCGGTGAACTTACTCCCACCGACATACAAGTTGCAAATGATATGATACGCAAAACCACAACTAGAGCCGATATAGCATGTTATGTTGCTAAACAAGAAAAAAACAAAGTGGTTGGATATGAAGAAAATATGCAAATGCCCGAAAATCCTCCCGAAAGGAATTTCACTCCCTTAAAGTAAATCTGCTACACTCAAATTATGGACCAAGAAAAATTACAGCAATTATGTCGACTTTTAAGATACGATATTGTAACCTCAACAACTCAGGCTGGATCTGGCCATCCTAGCTCCTCATTATCTGCAGTTGAGCTTATGGGAACTTTATTTTTTGCTGGTTATTTGCGCTATGATTTAAAAAATCCTCGTAATATTTCAAACGATCGTGTAATTTTCTCCAAAGGACACGCGTCTCCCCTTTTATATTCCTTATATCATGCGGTGGGTGCCATATCTGAAAAAGAACTCATGAGTCTAAGAGAGTTTAATTCCCCGCTTGAAGGACATCCTACTCCAAGATTCAAATATGTAGACGTTGCTACAGGTTCGTTAGGTCAAGGTTTATCTGCTGGGATAGGAATAGCGCTTGGAATCAAGAAACATGTCGGTCGCGACGCTGTGATATCAAAATCGAGAACTGATCCGCATTTAAAAGGGGTTATGAATCGCTTAGAAACTGCTGGAGAAATTAAAAATCCTAGCCTCGACCGTTTGCCTATCGTCTGGGTACTCCTTGGAGATAGCGAAATGAGTGAGGGACAAAATTGGGAAGCTATTCAGTTGGCAGCTTTTTATAGACTCAACAACCTCGTGGCAATCATCGACATTAATCGTCTTGGCCAATCTCGCGAAACTATGATCGGATGGAAGTTGCAGACGTACGAAAAAAGACTGAGAGCATTTGGTTGGAATACAATCATTGTTGGAGACGGCCATGACACAGACCAAGTCAAAACAGCCTATGAGAAAGCTATCCGTGACAGCGAGAACCTGTCAGTTCCGACTGTCATCATCGCCAAAACAATTAAAGGCAAAGGCGTCTCGTATTTTGAAAACAAGGAAGGTGTTCACGGCAGAGCCTTGCCAAAGGACAAACTTGACGAATCACTAAAAGAGTTAGGCGATGTCGATACAAACGTCCGCGGAGCACTCATTGAACCGCCTCATATTGTATCAAGTATAGAGGAGAAACCAAATCCTTCCCTTCCGCCAATTTATCAATTAGATCAACTTGTTTCCACCCGCGAAGCCTATGGAGAATCGCTTTGTTTGCTTGGTGAGAAGGATGCAAAAGTACTCGTACTCGACGCTGAAGTCTCAAACTCAACTTACTCTGATAAATTTAAGCAGAAATTTTTTGATCGATTTTACGAAATGTTCATTGCTGAGCAAAATATGGTATCCACCGCGGTAGGCTTATCCAAGATGGGGTTTGTACCATTTGTGTCTACATTTGCATCATTTATGAGCCGAGCTTTTGACCAGATCAGAATGGCTCAATACTCTGGTGCGAACCTAAAATTGATGGGATCTCATGCGGGTGTTTCTATCGGCAATGATGGCCCCTCACAAATGGGTCTAGAGGATATGTCAATGATGCGTTCTATATCAGAAAGTGTCGTGTTCTATCCGTCGGATGCTATTGCAACTATGAAATTGCTTGAGCTTATGCATAAACATCAAGGCATAAGTTACCTGCGAGCAACACGACAAGCCACACCAGTGATTTACAAAGACAATGAATCTTTTAAAATTGGTGGTTCTAAAATCATTCACCAATCGTTCACAGACCGGGTTGTAGTTTTCGCAGCAGGAATTACCCTCCATGAAAGTATAAAGGCCTTCCACGAGCTTCAGCGCGAAAAAATCAATATTGCAGTGGTCGATCTCTACTCTATCAAACCTTTAGACGAAAAAACCATTAACGAACTTGCCAAAAGGATCAAATATGTGATTGTGGTTGAGGATCATTATGCGTTTGGCGGACTTGGTGAAGCAGTAAAAATGGCCTTAAAAAATACAGATATCAGTTTCACTCATCTTGCCGTTAGAAAAACACCTCTCTCTGGTAAGTCGGAAGAGCTGCTTGCTTATGAGGAAATTGATGCTCAAGCAATCATGAAAGCTGTAAAGAAGTAATTATTCTGCTAAATGTGCGTAATCATTCCAAGTAAGAAGCTTGAAATAATTCTTTTCCCGCTCTATTACTGTTACTCCCGTATTTACTGAATGAAAGAACCAGAAACTATCAAATATTTTATACGGCACATTATCGCCCAGCATCATGGTGAGAATAATCATTCGAGTTATTGCACCATGGGTAACAAGAAGCACATTTTCTTCCTTCAACTCTAAAGCAAATTGTACAAACTCTTGAGCTCTTTTTTTAAATTCCACAAAGTTTTCCTCATCTGAATAATGCCAATGAGGGTCATCTGCATGATCTTCAACTTGCTTAAAATATTGATCTATTTCTTTTGATTTGAATTTAGAATCTTTTAACTCACTCGGCCGTCTGAATTCTCTTAAAGAAGGTATAAATATCGGCTCTTTTTTTATCATATCAGTTATTGATTCACAGGTCTGTTGAGTTCGAACATAATCACTGGCATATATAGAATCTATCGGTAATTTCGAGACACGTTCTGCAAGCATGTTCGCCTGTTTTTTACCAAGCTCTGTAAGAGGAGTCTCAGAATTACCAAAAACCTCTCGCACATTAGCCTCACTTTCACCGTGTCGAATAAAATAGAGCTTCATACTTACTTACGCTTAGGACTAATAAATAATTTCACACCCTTAATCCAAACTAGAATCAAAGCTGACATCACAGTATACGCAATAAAGTTTATCCAAGACGTTGTGCCGGTTTTAAAGATTTCTGCCAGGTACGGAATGCTCACAATTGCCGCCTGAGTGATAAATGGTATGCAGAATGCAAAAACAAAGTATGGCGATCTAAAAAGCCCGAGCAAATGATGCCGCAGAGATCTATGCGATACCCATAGGTCAACGAAAATAAAAGACTGAACAAGAGCCAAGGTGCTAAAGGCCGCTGTCCGCGCTTGTGTTTCTCCGAAGAAAAGAAAAATGAAGTAAGACAAAACAACAATTAAGGTATGTCCAAGACCAACTAGTAAAATATATGATCTATCATAATTCTCAAGAAGCGATAACCGCTTAATCGGCGGCTTCTCCATAATTTGATCCTCTCGAGGTGAAAAGGCCAGAGCCAAAGCTGGTATACCATCGGTAATCAGATTTATATAAAGAAGCTGAATCGCAAAAAAGAGATTGGGTACATCCATCGCCAAACCTACCAGTATCGCCACTGCCTCAGATATATTACAAGCAAGAAGATATTTGATGGCGTTTTTGAGGTTACGAATGATATTTCTTCCTTCTTCGATTGCTTTCACGATCGTAGCAAAATTGTCATCGGTGATAACCATATCCGAAGTTTCTCTTGCCACATCAGTTCCCACAAGACCCATTGCGATGCCCACATCTGCTTGCTTTAAAGCTATAGCATCGTTTACTCCGTCTCCAGTCACTGCCACAATTTCGCCTAATTCCTGATACAGTTTGACGATGCGTGACTTATGAAATGGAGTCGTCCGAGCGAAAACTTTTACCTTGGGAAGCAATTCTAGAAGCTCTTTGTCTGAATACTCGTCAAGCTGTTTGCCATTCATGACTTCATCGCCTTTTTTGATTAAGCCTGTGGCCATAGCAATAGCCTCGGCTGTTTTTTCGTTGTCGCCAGTAATCATAACTACTTTAATTCCAGCTTTCATCACTCTTTTAATCGCCTCTTCGACCTCAATTCGTGGTGGATCATGTATAGCCACCATGCCCAGAAAAATATGTTTTTTGAGCCTGTCTTTAGGTTTATGCAATCCTGGCTTGTAGGAAAAAGCTAATATTCTCAACCCTCTTTTTGCCCATTCCTCCTCAACTTCCTGGATTTTGCGCATTCTATCGGAGGTGAGGGGTCGTTTTTTCCCTCCTTCAATAACTGTATCGCAGACTGGCAAAACCGATTCCAAAGCGCCCTTGGTCAGGGTAATAATCTCTTGATCTTTTTTCACCACGACCGTCATCATTTTGGTCACGCTATCAAAAGGATCTTCGTCGATAAGCTGCCATTTTTCTCGAATGACTTCAGGCATAACACCGACCTTTTGAGCAAGGTATAAAAGAGCACCTTCGGTAGGATCACCTAAAACATCAAAATGACCGTGGTCATGAACATACACAAGTGAGGCTGTTGAACAAGTAATGCCATTTAAGATCATACGCGAAAATGCAGCATCCAAGTGACTCGGATAGCTGCCTTCGCCATATTTTCGACCATCGATATACAGCTCTTTTACCTTCATTTTATTGGCAGTTAACACTCCAGTTTTGTCCGTCGCAATAAGCGTCACATTTCCTAGTGCTTCAATGGCAGAAAGCTTCCTAACGATGCTTTTTTGCTTAGCCATCTCCTTGACACCAATGGCCAGAGTAATAGTCATAACCGAAGGAAGACCTTCAGGTACAACTGCTACGGCTAAAGAGATTGCCAATAAGAAGGCGGGGAAATAGCCCGCACCTTCGAGCATGGAGAGAATAAAAACAGCCGCAGAAATGGCTATGCCTGCCAAACCAATAAACTTGGATAGACTTTCAAGCTTAACCTGAAGCGGAGTTTTGGCTTCCTCAATACTATCCAGCC
Organism: uncultured Gammaproteobacteria bacterium; assembly: GCA_964387955.1. Classification (GTDB taxonomy): domain Bacteria; phylum Patescibacteriota; class Microgenomatia; order UBA1406; family GWC2-37-13; genus CAYLXX01. Next base: position 13,905 of record CAYLXX010000008.1, on the reverse strand, counting down.
GCTCGGCAATCTGGCCAAACTTGGTTTGCATGCCTGTTTGCTCAACCTCTGCATAGCCTCGACCGCGAGCAACGATTGTGCCCATATATACTTCTTCGCCAACTTTTTTCCCGACCGGAATTGACTCTCCTGTCAAAGCTGATTCATTACTTTGAAGGTTAACTGACTCTATTACTCGACAATCTGCAGGCACCTTCACGCCTTCTTCAACAAAAATTATGTCTCCAGGCACAATGTATCGACTATCAAGCTCAACCTCTCTCCCATCTCGTATTACCCTGACACGGCTAACAGCAATATCTTTTAGTGCGGCAATGGCATCTGAGGCTTTTTTCTCCTGATATATACCAAAAAGTGCATTTAAAATTACGATTGATAAAATAAGTGTGGCATCGACAGCTTCTCCTATAAAAAAAGACAGAATCGCAGCTCCCAGAAGAAGAAATGTCAAAAAGTTATTAAACTGGTCAAAAAATACCCAGAAAAAACCGCGTTTTTTTTGTTCAATAATCAGATTTGGGCCATATTGCTGGAGTAGCTTTTCAGCCTGAGTGGTTGAAAATCCTTTAATAGATATATCACGCAGCATAAGGTAAAGTTTGGGTTTTGGAGGGTTTATAAAGTTTCTGATAAATCGTCTCCATAATACGTATCATCTCTTGAATAATTTGCTCTGCTTGCTGAAACGTAATCATCTTCAAATTATGAGGAAAATAGTGAAAAATTTGGTTACGACCCACCTTCCATATCTCCCAAATCTCGTCAGCCAGTTCGGTTCCAGCCGCATCAGTTATCTGTTTATATAGAGAACGATTCCCTAACCTACCAATGAGGTGAGGCGACATCATTTTACCGAGGCGAAAGTGGTCAGAAACATAATCCAGATGGGAAATAAAATGCAAATCGAGGAAAATTTTTTTTAAATATCCTTCAAAAGCTTTCGCGTACGGAAAAACTACAAATGAATAGTCTTTGAATGAATAATTGGCATGACGAATAACGTCATTTAGTAGAAAATTACCTTCCATGATCAGATCTTTTTGAGTAGGAGAAAGATAATTCCAGAATTCACCATACTGATCATTTGCCATAAAAATCATTATATCAATAATTAGCGATGTTTTAGGAAAGGAAACGTAAGATTTTAGAGATTTTCGATACTGACTTTGAGTGAAGGACTCATGGTAGTTTTTATGTAGACTTCTTTGATGTGATTTTTTCCCACGGCTTGAAGAAGTGCTATGGCATTATCCATAAGATCTTGATCTTCATGTGAGACTTTGCCGACTAGTAAATGAACTAACGGAAATTTAGCCTCGGTTTTCCAGCGGGTAACTCCCCTTTCAAATCTCTTAGCTACCTCTTCTGGGTTGGGAGATATTGTGCCTGTTTTAGGGTTAGGCATCAGACCTTTTGGACCTAAAGTTCTAGCGTATTTAGCCAGTTTAGGCATGAATGAGGGATGAGAAATAAGAACATCGAATTCGATTTTACCCGCATCAAGTTTATCCAAAAGCTTATCGTCGACGATTGCGACACGAACAACCTTGCCCGTTGCATGAGGAAGTTCAAGCTCACCTTTTAGTCCGCCTTCATCGACGTTCAAATGCAGTTCGACTGACTCATCGAATTTGGCATATTTAACTTTCTTGAGAAGTGTAATTGATTCTTTAATCGAATAGGCTTTTTTTTGATCGATATTTTTCAAAGAAGCTTGATATTTTTTACCACGGACGTGTACTTTTTTTGTTGCGGCTGTCTTTTTGTCTTTAACTTCGGCTCTCGCCTCAGCCTTTTTCTCAACTTTTTCCTGCCCTGCTTCCATTTTTTCTTTTTTCTCGACCTCAACAAGAGCTTCAACAGCCTTAGATGGTTTTTTCTTCATCTTCTTTTCCACTGCGCGTTTTTTTTGGTCTTCTTTTTGTTTTTGTTCGACATCTTCCATGCCGAGAACTCGTGTGCGTATTTTTCCCATATTATTGTTCAACATCAATACCCATGCTGCGAGCTGTGCCTGCGACTATGCGAGAGGCCTGCTCAACCTCGGTGGCGTTGAGATCGGCCATTTTTTGCTTGGCAATATCCTCGACTTGGGCTTTTGATAACTTACCAACTTTTTCAGTATTTGGGCGGCCAGAACCTTTTTGGATTCCAAGAGTTTTTTTGATCATGGCTGCAACAGGGGGAAGCTTAGTGATAAATGTGAAGCTTCTATCTTCATAGACAGTAATGACAGCTGGAATAACTTGACCTTTTTGATTGGCTGTACGGGCATTGTACTCTTTGATAAACTCCATGATTGGTATGCCGTGTTGACCTAAAGCTGGACCAACTGGAGGGGCTGGAGTCGCTTCTCCTGCTGGTAAATTCAACTTGACGAGTGTTTTAACTTTTTTAGCCATGGTTTAAAGTTTTGCGACTTGTAAAAAGTCCAATTCAACTGGTGTTTCTCGATCAAAAATCGAAACAAGTACTCGAACCTTGCCTTTTTCTTCATCAATGGCCTCAATTGTGCCCAAGAAATCGGCAAACGGTCCATCGGTGATTTTAACTGCTTCTCCGATTGAGAATTTAGCCTTAAACTTCGGTTGTTCTTGCTGAACGAAGCGCATAATGGCCTCGACTTCTTTTTCGGAAATTGGGGTAGGTTTTAAACCTGCTCCAACAAATCCAGTCACGCCTTCGGTAGTACGTACAACAAGCCAAGAATTATCATCCAAAATCATACGTACGAGCACATATCCTGGGAAAACTTTCTCGGTTGCCTTGGATTTTTTACCTTTTTTGACAACAACGATTTGGCGAATTGGGATAATGATGTCAAAAATCTTATCTTCAACTCCTAGACTTTTTACTCTCTGCTCGAGAGCGCTTTTCACACGTCCTTCGTAACCGGTTTGTACGTGAATCACAAACCATTTAGCTTCAGCTGGAACATTGGATTTCAAAGCTTCTGGAGCTTGAGTTTCTGTGGCCGACATACTATTTAAGATTAAATGCTAAAAAAAATACTTCTCTTCGAGAAGTAGAACTAATGCGTGAGGAACTGTAATCCCTTAGCTAGCACAATATCAATTATACCGATATATAAGCCTATAATCAAGGAGATGAGTATGACCACGGTAGTCAAGCGTATTGTCTCTGCTCTACTTGGCCACGTGACTTTCTTAAGTTCCTCTATCAATCCTGAGGCTATCACTAAACGTTTGGGGTCCATGAAAGTATTGTACCATAATACACAGCCACTTTGCTAGACTAGTAGATACATGAAAAAAGTGCTAATTTTGGTTGTATTTTTTTTTATTTTAGCCTGGATTCCCTTAAAGTTTGTACATGCGGAAATTGAGTCTCCCCAATATAAAATAGTTGAACCCGATATAGGTATTGACGATACTGATAATAGGCTAGAAACTACTCTCACTAGCAGCCAACTCAATACACTTATGAGTCAAGGATATGTCGTCCGATCGTTGGATAAAAATTCCCTAAGAGCCACTCTTTCTCATGCAACACTCACATTTGACAGCCAATCAGCCGAAGCTGACAATGTAGGCACGGTTCTCACCATATCTTCGAAAATTAACAGCCGGTACCAGGTTCTTATACAAGGCCAACAAGGATTAAAGACAATTTGGGGTGGCGAAATACCACGCACAAACTGCGACTCAGATTGCACAATCAATGTAGCAAAGCCATGGAAAAAGATAGAAAATGTCGGTTTTGGATATACCCTGAAAGGAGATGATATCGCCACCGACTTTAAAGATATTTCCTATTATCGTCAGCTTCCTGATGCAACTTTGGAGGAAGAACCCAAGACTATACTGAGTGGAAAACTCATAAAGGGTACACGGCAATCAACCATCATCTTCAGAGTAAATGATGCCAAAGATCAGCCTGATGGAACATACCAAACTATAGTTAATTTATTCGTCGTACCTTTGTAATCATTATGAAACAATTTTTACTATCACTTTTTTGTATAGGGATACTAAGTATAATTATGGGAATACCTGCGCATGCTCAGGAAGTAACGCTTTCAGTAACTCCTTCGACTCAAGAAATCGTCAGTAGACCCGGACAATCATTTACTGTGCAGTATGTGGTTTCTAACTTAGGAGACCCTCAACAAGTAAGTATCAAGGTCATTTCTCTTGTTCCTCAGGCAGATGGAACTATGCAGGTAACAAGTAAATTTAGCGGACCGCTCCAACTGAGTCTGTTAAATGAGGACGTGCATCTTTCTGAGCCCTTTTTTTTACGAGGAAATGAAAAAAAAGTCTTATCGCTATCAATACAAGTACCTCAAGTTATCCAGGAAAAAGATTACTATATAGGGTTAGTTGCCCAATCACAAGCACCCCCAACCAACGAAGGAACAATAACTACTCGAGCGCAACTTGGAGTTGTCTCAAATTTGGCAATTAGCGTGACTTCTGATGGCTCTCTTGAAACTAAACCGAAGCTGGTCGCTTTCCAACTAGATACAAACAAAAGTCTGAATTTGTTTGGAAAAAAATATTCACTCGTACTAACTGGGGACACAGTTCCTTTGATTTTTGAAGTAGCTAATCAGGGTCGTCATCTCATAAAAGCTCAGGGAAATGTGAGTGTGAGGGGATTTGGGCCGAAAAAAAATTTCGTGATTACTCCCCAATCGATCCTTGCCTCTTCTCAGTCAAGTTTATCCTTGGAAAGCAACACTCTCTCGGGATTTTTTTTCGGCCCCTATTCTGTTACTGCAACGATCAACTTCGGTCCATCCTCACCTATTATCTACGCCACAACCAATGTCTTTGCACTGCCAAGCTTACCGTTACTTGCAACTGTAATTCTTCTTGTCATTTTCTTAGGGTTTCGTTTCTACACACGACGCAATCATTGACCTAAAATTTTTCGCAAGTAAAGAGGTCTGTGATGGCGACTACTTCCATGTTTTAAAATAGCGGCGATATGCTCGCGTGTACCGTAACCTTTATTGTGATTCCATTCATACATTGGGAAGCCTTTTGCCAATTGAGTCATATAGTAATCTCGTTCAACTTTCGCAAGAATCGATGCCGCAGCAATTGATAAACAATGCACATCGCCTTTTATAATATTCAACTGTCTTTTATGACCAACGCCTTTAACATAAGGAATTTTAAAAGCGTCGACAAGTAAGAAAATTGGCGAGTCAGTTTGTAAGTTTTGCTGCACTTGCGTTATTGCTTTTCGAGCTGCTTGTTCAAAAGCAAAGACAATACCTTTTTTGTTAATAACTGCAACAGGACTAAAAGCAACTGCATGGAATAATGCATGTTGCTTTATGACTTTCGCAAGCCTTTCCCGTTGAGTAAAATGAAGCAATTTTGAGTCTTTAATTTTAAGCTGTTCCAAAGCCATAAAGTCAAATTCCCTCTGGAAAGGACCAAAGACCGTCGCACCAACGGCTATAGGTCCTGCTAGAGCCCCGCGACCCACCTCATCTAAACCAATAATCACGTATCCCTTGCTGCCAAATTTTCTTTCAAATTTAGTGTCGGCAAACAGTTGCATATGTAGATTATAGTCCATTGAGTTTTTTGAAAAAAGGCCTAGGATGACTGCATGGAAATCGAAAAAAAAGACTACAAAAAATTATTCTTGGCCTACAAATTAGAGCTTATTTTTGCTAGTCTTTCGATCTTTGCTAGCCTGTTAGGAGGCTATTTACTAGTCTTTCCTCTATCTTTACCAAATGATTCGAAATCTACGTTGCAAATACCCAAACAAACTCCCAAAATAGATTCAAAAATCGTTGTAGATATAGAAGGCGCTGTTAAAAACCCAGGAGCGTATTCAGTGGACTTTGGGGCCCGGTTAAAGGATATAGTTAAGACTGCAGGCGGACTCACCATCACAGCAGATAGTCAACTTTTCTATAAACAATTTAACCTATCCGAGAAATTGGTAGATGAGCAGAAAATATATATCCCTACCTTAACCGACAGTAACCAATCAGATTCTCCTAGCAGTCCAAAGCCGGATACAGATAAGATTAATGTCAACACCGCAAGCAAGGACGAACTAGATGCACTTCCTGGAATTGGATCCGTCACCGCAGATAAAATAATCCAAAATCGTCCCTACTCCACACCTGAGGATCTCCTGAAGCAAAGTGTTTTAACCAAAGCAGTATACGAGAAACTCAAAGATCTTATTACAGCAATCTAAATCCTATGCCCTCTCCTGAAATTTTCACTAACATTATCAACGCTTATCTTCCTGAACCCGATAGTTCGCTTGTGAACGGTATTATTTTTGGCATCAATCTCAATCATAAAACAGCTTTTTATGATGATATCAAGCGAGTTGGCCTCCTTCATATTGTAGTTCTATCGGGCATGAATATTAGTCTCATGTCAGGCATACTCTCAGGCATCATATACCGATTTGGCAAGACTGTATCTATTCTGCTAAACATACTAACCATCATAATTTTTGTGGCTTTTGTAGGTATTCAGGCCCCAATTCTGAGAGCTGCTATTATGGCAATTCTCACGTCCGTTGGACTGCTTCTGGGTAGGCGCACGATCGCAATCTACCTGCTTTTTATATCTGCTATCGTGATGATTTTGATTAACCCTGAGTGGTTGACTAGCATTTCTTTCCAACTTTCTTTTGGAGCAACTTTTGGCATTATCCTTTTTTCGAAGACCTCGAAAAACGAGACTTTTTTCGATTATTGTAAAACCGATTTGCGTACTTCACTCGCCGCCCAAGTTTTTACCGTACCAATTATTTTCATGTCTTTTCGACAAATTTCTTTCATCTCGCCCATTGCCAATTTGTTGGTTGCTTGGACAATTGCACCAATAATGATCTTTGGTTTTTTGGCTGCTTTTTTGGGAAAAATTCACTACGTTTTGGGAGTCTTTCCGGCATATGTAACTTTCGGTTTAACTCACTACTTAGTAGTTGTTATCGAAGTTCTCGCGCGAGTACCTTTTGCGTTTGTTCAATTTTAAAATTGCAAGACTCACCTGTCTCCAAGAAATTGCTAATCGGTTCTATATTTTTAGCGCTTGTCTTTGTGGGAGTTACTTTTTTATTGTCTTTCTTTGATACTCGAACCAAACTCATTATTTGCGACATTGGTCAAGGAGACGGAATTTATCTTCGAATTAGAAATCAGTTTGATATCGTGATCGATGCTGGCCCCAATGACTCCATATTGAGCTGCCTTGGCAAATATATGCCATTTTATGACCGCCAAATAGAGCTGGCCATGATCACCAACTCAGATTTGGACCATTTTTATGGATTTATACCTATTTTGGACCGTTACAAAGTAAAAACCGTCTTTATGCCTCCACATAATAAAGCCACACCCACCTTCCAGAAACTTCTCAATAAAATAGTGGAAGAAAAGTCTCGGGTATATTTCCCTGTAGCAGGAGATTCGTTCAACATACTTCAAACCAACATCACATTCTATTGGCCAACTGCTGATTTTATACAAGAGGCTGTCAGCTTTCCTCCTCCGTCAAGCTCCAACAGTCTACAATCTCGACTCGGCACAACTACGTATGATGAAAATGAATTTTCGTTCATCTTTTTATTCACTCAAGGAACCTACACAGCGCTCTTTACCGGGGATGCAACACCCACCGCACTTGAGAAAGCAACACCCCTAATACCCTTTTCTGTCGATCGTGGGATAAACCTCTTAAAAGTACCCCATCACGGCTCCAAGAACGGATTAACCTATGAATTTCTTCGGTTAGCAGACCCTACCCTCTCAGTGATAAGCGTTGGAAAGAAAAATCGCTACCATTTGCCCTCTCCCGAAGTATTAGCCTACTTCAAGGCCTTAAAAAAAAGGTACCTTAGAACGGATGAGGTGGGAGATATGCCAATATGGATTAACTAAGAAGAATGCCTCGAATTTCCTTGTAGATCGTAAATGCCTCAAAACCAATCCAATTCTGACCAATGAGTTCGCCTGGCAAACCTGGGTCAAGTTTGAGGATAGAAACGTACTCAGTTACTACCTTTCTGAATTTGTCTTCTTTTTGACCTTCGGTTGAAAGAATACTGTGCCATCTCTTAAAAAGCTCTCTATACTTTCTATCTAGGTCAGTTTTGCCCCAAACCTTCTCAATTAATATCTCTCGATTTCCAAAAACGTGATCAGCCTCAAAGGCCTGTATGTATTGTTCTTCTTCTTTCTGGGAAACCAGGTTCTTTAAATTGTCTATTATAGGGTGGGGAGTTAGCCAAAATGATCTATGCCACGGTCCGAGCCCCCAACCAGCGACCTCACGACGTAATTTATCTCTCAATTCTCTCTTTTTCTCTGGAATTTCGTAAGATAGTACTCTCCATTTGCCATCCCAGACGTTTTTCATGTATCGAAAGGCAGGGAATGTCAAGCAAAGTTCGGCAAAGCCCTTCTCGGCCAACATATAGGAATTTTCCTCACCAGTCTTCTCAATGAGTCCTTCTCGTACTAGTCCCGAAAGTGTTCCGCGAGTTTTTTGGTTAAAAGAAAGGTCAAAAATTAACTCTTTTTGTTTGTCAAAAGTTACTGAAGAAAACTGTACGTCAGATAGAAAAAATAATGCTAGTAATATCTTCGTTCGTCGTTCTTTTATACCCATGCACTCAATGTAACAGACGAAAAAAATATTGTCAATAGGTATTTCTACTGCTGTAATCAACAACCAGTAAAAATTCATTACTCACAGTCGAGAATAAATGAATATACAAATGTGCCGAAAATTTAACGTCGTTAAAGACGCATAATTGAGTTAATCATGTAACTAATTTCTTGCAAAATCTATACTTTTTTAACGAAAAAAAATGGATATCATCCAAAAAAATATTGAAATTGATTTTTATCGTCTACATCTGGTACAGAGATATTTAAGCCTATAGTTTAATGAAAAGCAAATACTTATCAATCCCATAGCATATATTAGCCTCAAATTGGCTGAATTCGGCCATATTAATCGTCCTTAAACCATGCTTAAACTAATATATCTACCTACCTTTAAGTATTGAGGATGGCCTTTACAGGCAAATTATGAGCATCGAGTCTGGATTACTAGATGTGGTAACATATGGGTGCTCAAATATGAGCACGGGTAAGTATAATTTATAAGCTTAAAGGTGTTTAGTTGGAGCAATTGGAGAAATGAACTGGTTGTATACAATTAGTAGATAGTTTGGATAGCAAATCAAATTGGTTAAAAAGTAAATAAAGTAAACTGACGTTATTTATCCTCATTATTTTTGCATTTAGCCCTTTCTGACAGTCCAAATAGACTAGTCGAAACTTTAGCAAATGCTGCAAAGAATTGATAATCACATCTGGTGCAGGCACGAGCAGCCACGGTTACATCTCTTGAATCACTCATTTTTAAGCATATTTAAATTAATATCATTTAAACGAAAATGCGTCTATTAATTGCATTTATATACCAAAATAGTGATTTATGCCCTTTTTCCACTCAACTATAGGATTCATGATGCTCTTTGATATAGAAAGGTAGTATAAATAACCATTCGTTAATTTGGTTAAATACAATTAAACGTATGATCTACCTACTTCTTTGTGCCTTTTAAACTATATCATAATATGCGCTAAATACCTCTTGACAACGAATTATCATTTATTTTATAGTTGAGAAGTATGGTTGATGCGTATAATTTATCTAATCTAGAGCCCCTTTTCAAAAATCAACTGCTTGCGGAGAATATTTCTGCAGTGACTCAAAAGAATTATTTGTCGGATATTCGGCACTTTCTCGGGTGGCTAGGCCTTTATAACAAGGAAAATCCTTCTAACTCTGCTTATTATTTTGATAAAAGAGCCATTGAAGAGTACATAAATTACCTAAAAACTACAGCTGTACCAGATAAAACTCTTAACAGGCGCTTGTCTACATTACGCAAATTCTGTCTATTTTGCTTTAATTCAGGCTTAATTGAGGCTAATTACTTGGCTAGGACTAACTTTCTATTACCAAATACTCAACTAAACCCCCAAGCCACTCAAATAAATCTAATTAAACATGAATTCACCTATCTATCTGGGCAGTTGAGTGGTGTTGTCGATTTATTTAAGAATCATGTCGTTGCTCGATATGTTTTTTTTGCCTTAGTTGTTTTACTCTTATCTGCTTATGTATCTATAGGAACTTTATCTAGAAGAGACGTTAAATCCGCATTTCCAAGCATAGATAAAACTGGGCGCGTCTTAACTTTCCAAGCTAGCCTTACAGATAAGCTAGGTAACCCCATAGACACAAAAACAGACACGGTTTTTAGACTTTATACCAAAGAATCTGGTGGAACACCTCTATATATAGGAAAATGTGTTGGTGAAGGGGCTTTAACACCAGATATACACGGAGTTTTTCGTGCCACTATCGGTAAGGATTGCGGAATGCAAAAAATTCCAGCAGATGTATTTATAGATAATCCAAATTTGTATCTAGGAATAGCTGTTGGATCTGATCCAGAGATGCAGCCAAGGCAAAAAATAGCCAATGTAGGCACGGCAAGCTCTGCTCAAAGCTTAAGCGGACTACCTCTGGGCGTAGATACAAATTCTGTTCCGTATATTGATGAAAATGGCGTTCTTGCTATAGCTGCAGTCTCCCCTAGTATCGAATCCACATCTGGAAATTTCACTATTAAAGGCACAACTCTCACTTTAACTACCTCCAAATCTGGAGATATACAACTGTCTCCTTCAGCAGGGGGAAATGTATTTATTACTGAAGGAAATGTGGGTATTGGTAGTTCTTTACCACCAAGTTTTAAGCTCGAACTATCTGGTAACTTTGGCCCGTCAGTCGGGTATAGTTACGATATTGGCTCGCCTTCCAAACAATGGGCAAATTTATACGCAGAAAAGCTCTATCAAAATAACTACGAAGTTTGCGATACATCTGGTAATTGCTCGGCGGCTAACGGCTGGAACGTGGTCGGAAAAAAGGTGTTTCTCAATACTGCTCTCCTGCCTACAAAGATTTCAACAGACGAAGCGGCATTTGATATCGAAAATGTACGTTTAGGCATCGGTACAGGAAGCCCAACTACCAGATTGCACGTCACGGGTGCCACCACAGGCAAAGCTCTCACCATTCTTGATGAAACAGGCGATCAAAATATCCTAGTAGCCTCGGCCTCTGGTCAAACTAAGTTCGTCTTAGGAAGAGATGGCCGTATCAGTGTAGGCAAAAATCATATAGGCGATGGCAGACAAATTGACACAGGCATTGAAGCCTTCTTAAGTACATCTGGAGTGTGGACAGATGCCTCATCCAGGGACTGGAAAAATGGCTTTACAGACCTAGATTACACACAAATATTGGATAAAGTAAAGAATTTACCTATTACTAGGTGGAGTTACAACTCAGATCCAAGCTCTATCACTCATATTGGACCATTGGCTGAGGACTTCTATGGAACTTTCGGCGTCGGGAATGACAATAAACACATCGCGGCCCTTGACAGTGCAGGTATTGCATTGGCAGCTGTAAAGGGACTTTCACAAATAAACGAACGTAATTTATCCACCGTTCAGGGCTCTATTAATAATCTAAGTCAAAGAATAAATAATCTAGAGGAAACGAACGCAAATTATATATATAATGGCCTATTTGGACAGTCTAAAAATATACTCCCTACCAGTATTTACACGTTTGGAGATTTATTAGCAAATACTCTAAATAGCAATATTTTAACTGCAGAAGATGCGATCGTTCATAATTCATTACTAGTTAAAAATATCACGACTGATTCTCTACTCGCACTAAATAGCCATATTGATAATTTAACAACAAATTTATTATCCGTCCGTGAAAAAATATCTTCGCCAGTAGTCGAAACTAAGGACATTATCGCTTCAGGAGAGGCAAAAATAGGTAAAATTAAAACTAATCAGATTGATACGAATTCTGATAATTTAACGATCGATCTTGATTCTAATAGTGCCAATAATAATACTAATAAAGCCACAAACGTAGAAAACAGGGGTCAATTGGCTGAGCTCATTATTAAAGGTTTGGGAGGAAAAGTAGTCGGAAGTATTGATGAAGTAGGTAATGCGACTTTTAGTGGTAATCTTGAAGCTGGATCTGTGCGAACGGATGAAATTAGCACTAATTTACTAAACGCACGAACGGCTACAATCGACGGTAGCCTTATAGCAAAAACTATTAAGTCAGACAATATTGATCAATTAACAAACGATTTAAAAAACACACAAAATACCCTGTCTACACACGAAACCGACCTTCAGCAGCTTAGTTCAAGCGTAAATGAAGTGCAGAAAATACTAGCTGAGCTCAAAAACCAACCTATCAATAGTGAGAACTACCAAAGTTTAATGGATGCTTTAACACTTTCACTAAACAATGTAGTTAACCCTAATGACCAAAATTCACCAAATAGTACGGTCGTTGGGCAAAAATCTACTGATCTAGAAAATCTTAGTGTTTTGGGCTCTGCCAATATCTATAAGGCAGGTATAACTGACTCTCTAACTGTGGGTGACGTGTTCGTCCGTGACAATTCTATTTTGTCTCTTTCATGGGATCTAAACATCTCAGCATTGTCCAATATTAACTTCTTTGGCGGTATGCTTTCACTCCATAAAGATGGCAATCTTATCACTAATGGTCAAGTTATCGCACTTGGCGGTGTCCAGACAAATTCACTTTCTTCGATTGGAGAGGGAAATGATATAAATATACAACTAAAAGGAGATCAAACCACTGGTTCAACTTCTAAAGTCGCAGTCCGAGACAATCAAAACAACGAAGTCGCCTCCATCGACACCAAAGGCGACGCCTATTTTAACTCACTTGGCCTCGAAAAATACAAACCCAAAAATAACTCTATCATCACGGCCTCGGATAATTTTTCACAAAACGGCCAATACACACCTGCATTTGATACCAAAAGCTATGCGGCTGGAGAAGGCATATTGCCAGCCAACAGCCCAGAAGTAATTGTCTATAACGATCGGATCCAAGATGGCTCTCTAGTTTACCTTACTTCAACTGGAGCCGATACCTCAGTCCATTTAAGTATTGTTGGAAAAAAGTCCTGCTCTACCGATCAAACGAGTTGTAAGTCATATTTCAAGATAGGAAGCGATAAAGTTTCACCTACACCAACCACGTTCAACTGGCTGCTTGTGAATTAAATGTGAGTATGAATTATGTCTATCCCCTCTTTTCCCTGCTGCTCCTTAGTAATTTCGGCAGCTAAGGCATCATTGTAGATTTTAAGCGAGAAGCTAAATTCAGCACCCTTATCTCGTCCTTCTGATTTTCCCCAGATTGCTCCTTTATGAAGATCTACTATAGATTTACATATATAAAGGCCTAAACCAGTACCTTGAGATACTTGATTGGTAGTATATGAGCCTCTAATAAGGCCAAATTTCTGGAACAGCTTAGGGATATCATCCGCCATCATACCTTTTCCTGTATCTTTCACGTGAGTTATCACCGTATCATCTTTTACCTCAAAGTAGATAGTTATAATACCTCCACTCGGAGTAAATTTCATCGAATTCCCCACCAGATTGATAACCACCTCTTTGATTTTATCTACATCTGCAATTACGGGCGGCAAAGATTGAGAAGGATAATCAACTTTTAACGTCAGACCAACTTCATCACTTCGGGGCTTAACTTCGGCAAGAATATCCTCAACTAACTGCACCATATCGGCTTTTTTCAAAGTTAATGATACACGTCCGGACTCAATTCGTGACACATTTAACATGTCGTTTACTAACTTAATTAGACGATCGGTAGAATTATATGCCCTATCGAGATAGTATTTTTGCTTCTCTGTTAGATTGCCTCCTTTGCCAGCTAAAGCCATCCACAGATAAGATTTTATGGCAGTCATAGG
>CAYLXX010000007.1:0-43339 GCA_964387955.1 uncultured Gammaproteobacteria bacterium | reverse complement strand
GGCCGATTTTTACCCCTGGTAATACGATGACCCGCGGACCTATAAAAACATAGTCTTCAATGATAACAGGAGCAATCACCGGGTCAAAATTTTTACTTTCGATATCATGGTGGGAATTATAAATCATCACCTCAGAAGCAATATCTACATGGTTACCAATTCTGAGAGTATCGCGGCCATCAAGTACTGCATATTCACCGATTATGGTGTCGTCCCCGATTTCTATGCGGTACGGCTCATAGAACCGAGCACCAGTGTGAATCACTGATCCCTGCCCCATCTTTATTCCCGCTACTTTGTAATATAATCTTCGTAACGTGTGTGAGGGTATGTAACCTACAAGATGAAGAAGAAACACCTCAAATTCAAGCAAGATATTCCTTAGACGGTTCGAACCTTTTGACAAAACTTCCTTACTACTAAGTTCTTTACCAGTCCTATCTTTCATACATTAATGACCGATGATTCTCAATAACTCGGATTCTGCTCTCTCGAGTGAGAAATGGCCATTACCCCATTGTAAAGCATTTTTCTGCAAAGAAGTAAGGAGTTGTCCGTCTTGCATTAAGTGAAGAACCTCAGCGGCTACCTCTTGCGGAGAATCAACAAGTAAACCTGTGGCATAGGGAGCTTCTTGTATGATGCCTGTTGTTGCGACACACTCACGGCGATTGATGACTGTCATACCACCACTCATCGCCTCAACATTCACACGACCAAATCCCTCTCGCGGAGAGGGATTGATTAATACGTGGTAGGCGTTATACAGATCTTCAAGTTCTTCAGTTGTTTTTAGTCCGCCAAATTCAAACGTCACCGACTCTGCCATGCGCAAATGTTTGGTATCTTCTTCGACTTCCTTCATTTGGGTAAAAAGCTCATCGGCAAATCCCTGATACTTAGGGTGAATTGCTCCTACCAACATCAGTCGTATTTTTTTAAAATCTCTTGTTTGGATGAGTCCGCGTTCCTCGCGCATCAGTCGATAGATATGAGGAAGCCATTGCAAGCCTTTTTCGGGAGAAACCCGACTGGCCACCAGTACTCCAAATTCATTTGGTTCGAGAAACTTTTCTGTTAATTTTCCTTCGGAGCGAATTCTTTTTTCTGGAGTAACTTCTCCACCAATTTGCTGTGGAATTACTGCAATTTTATCTGAGGAAATTCCGGCTTCAACTAAAGAGTCTGCAACAGCTCCAGAAACAGCCAAATTTGATCGGAGACTATTAGCTACCAATCTTTGCATTCTTCGAAGTCCACCTCTTTTTATTCTTGTAAGCCAGTCTTGATCCTGAGCGCCAAAATTATACATACATCGCCAAAGAGCAGATGTTCTCTCACGCAAATTTTGAGGCAGATGCATATAAAAAAATATTTCATTAAGGCCCAAAGCATTAAAAATAATTGTTTGTGGATCCTTTTTCTTTATACCGTCGATTGCAACTTGAATAGCTTTACCATCCCAAATTGAATCTTTATTTATAAGAGAGACTATATTAAAAGTTTTAGGAAGAATATTATAGCGATCTTCATCAAGCGGAACTGATGGAATTTCCGTTGAAACAAGATCAAAACGGCTATTAAATTGACTAATAATATTTGTGGTGCTTCTTTCACCACCACCATAACTTGATTGAAAGCGCAAATCACCGACAATGACGCCAGTCACAGGAGTATGTTCTTTCATGAGCTCTATTATACCCCCTTTTCGGCAAAATATCAAATGCTATAGGCTACTATTCGAAGCCGTAGCTATCTTCTTCTTGCTTGATAAACCGCGAACGTGTTGTCTCGTTACGGCGGCCGAAGATGAAGCGTCGCTGAGTAAAGGTGATGTAGAGCTTCTTTTTGGCGCGAGTTATGCCTACGTAAAAGAGCCTACGCTCCTCTTCCAGCTGGAAAATGTCATCGAGTGACCTCACGTGAGGCAATATCCCCTCTTCGACGCCGACTATAAACACATAGGGAAATTCGAGCCCCTTGGCCTGGTGAAGAGTCATGAGACGCACTCCCTCCAAACCTTTCTGCTTTCTTTCTTTTTCAAAGTATTCTGACTCCACCAAAGCCACTTGTTCAAGAAAATTCACCAACCGCGGGAAACTGACAGCGACTGATTTTAACTCTTTAATATTTTCCAATCGACTGTAATCTTCGGGATCATCTCGGTCATACAACTCAAGATACCCAGTTTCTTTAAAAACAAGCTCCATGAGATCAATGGTGGAAATTTGATCGTCAATGCTAGGATGTTTTTCGTGGAAAGCGAGAAATTTTTCGTATTTGCGTTTGCCTAATTTTTCGATTCGCTCGTGGGCGACTTGGTCTTTGGGATTCATAAACAACCTTAAGTACGACAAAACGTCTTTGACCTCTTTTCTATCATAAAATCTTGTCCCACCGATAAGTGTATAAGGAATACCAAAATGCAAGAAAGCCTCTTCGATGACGCGCGACTGGGCATTGGTCCGGTAAAGTACAGCAAAGTCAGTGTATTGGCGATCTTTTTTAAGCCGCTGTATTTGGGAGGCGACAAAAACTGCTTCATCCTGCTCATTTTCGGTTTCAAAAGTTGTCACTTCTTCTCCCGGTATATTGGCGGTAAATAACTGCAATACAGGATGAGTCTGATTTTTGGAAATAACATCAAAGGCAAAATTCAAAATATTTTGGGTCGAGCGATAATTTTGCTCGAGATTGACAACTTTGGTGTCGGGGAAATCGCTGCGGAATTTTTCGAGATTGCGTATATCTGCTCCCCGCCACGAATAAATGCTCTGTGAAAAATCTCCTACTACAGTAATATTTTTATATTTTCCTGCCAATTGTCGACTTAAAACATATTGGGCATAGTTGGTGTCTTGGAATTCATCAATCAAAAAATATTTATATTTTTCCTGATATTTCGCCAAAATTTCGGGGAACTTGTTAAACAATATCGTCACTTTCATGATAATATCATCAAAATCTACTGCCTGATTTTTCTCGAGTTCTTTTTGATACATTGCGTACAACTCGGCAATAACCGAGGCATTATAATCCGAAAAAAATTGTAAATATCTATCTGGCGGCAACAATTGATTCTTCGCCTGCGAAATGCGAAATTGCAAGTATGAGGGCGTAATTTTACGTTTTGTATAATCTTTCAAAATGGTTTTGAGAAGTTGTGTTTGATCGTCATCATCATAAATTGTAAATTTTGGATCTAGCCCCAAGTTCATCCCGTCGCGGCGTAAAATCTGTGCACAAAATGAGTGAAAGGTACCGATATATCCCAAGTGCCCGCCTTCTACAAGACTCGACGCTTTAGCAATGCGCTCTTTCATTTCGCCGGCTGCTTTATTGGTAAATGTGATCATCACGATCGACAATGGATACACTTTTTTTTGAGTTATAAGATACAATACTTTATGTATGAGGACCCTGGTTTTGCCAGAACCTGCGCCAGCCAAAATGATCGAAGGACCATCTGTATTTTGCACGGCTTCTTTTTGTTGTGGATTTAGTTGTGATAACAAATCAATTTCCATGAGAGTATAATTATATATAAAATCAGACTATGAAGTATATCATCGCCAATTGGAAAGCTCACAAAACTACTCTTGAGGTTAACCAATGGCTAGATACTTTCCTCGAGAAACTTAAAATGGATAGTCGAGTTCAAGAAATTCTTCAATCCAAAGCGCACGTGATACTTTGTCCGCCACATCCTTTTTTAGAAGTTGTGAAACAACGCTTGCCCGAAGGCAATAATATTTTTCTCGGCGCTCAGGACATTTCGGCCTTTGACGAAGGGTCAGACACCGGCGAGACAACTGCCAAAATGCTTACGGGCATGGTCAAGTTTGCCATTGTCGGTCATAGCGAGCGCCGGCTTCTTTTTCACGAAAACGAAGCCATGATCGAGAAGAAAATTCAACTTGCCAAACAATACGACATTGAGCCAATTCTGTGTATCCGAGATGAAAAAGATGTGATTTACCCTCAAGTATCATTGGTGGCGTATGAGCCACACGAATCAATTGGTACTGGTAAATATAAATCAGTCGAAGAAATTATAACTATGAAAAGCCACTTACAGCTTAAAGAAAATCAAATTTTTATTTATGGAGGGAGCATCAACGAACACATGTGTAAAACATATCTCGAACACGATGAAATTCATGGACTTCTTATTGGTAATGCATCGCTTGACCCTGTGCAATTTTTCCAAATACTTTCACAAGTTATTTAATCTTTCATGAAAAAAATATTACTTGTCCTGATCGTAGTCATTATTGCGGCTGTGATTTTTATTAAGCCTTACTACACATTTGTCTCCCATACCATGGGAATTTCACTTCTTAAACTCATGTTTCCTGGACAAACAGCAAGATCTACTAATGATCAAGTTAATATACTCATTTTAGGTATCGGCGGCGGCAACCATGACGGTCCAAATTTGTCTGACTCGATTATTGTCGTCAATTATAATTTCGATAAAAATAAATTAACCACAATTGGACTTCCGCGTGATATTTGGTCGCCTCCACTCCGTGATCGGATTAATTCAGCGTATGCATATGGAGTAGCCAAAGGTAATACTCAAACTGGTATCAAATTGGCTAAAGCGACTATCGAAACAGTCATCAATCAGCCCATTCATTACGCAGTGGTGATTGATTTTGATAAATTTAAAAAACTTATCGATTATGTGGGAGGAGTGGATATCACTGTCAAAACAAGTTTCACGGATAGCGAATATCCTATCGAAGGCAAAGAAAATGATACTTGTGGCGGGGATCCAGATTATAAATGCCGGTACACTCAAGTAACTTTTGATAAAGGCATGCAGCATATGGATGGGGAACGAGCGCTGGTGTTTGTACGATCACGACACGGCGACAATGGTGAAGGCAGCGATTTTGCCAGAAGTCAAAGGCAGCAGCTGGTCCTGACTGATTTAAAAGACAAAATGATGAAAATTTTACTCTCGCATGACATCAATAAAATCAGCAGTCTATATGAAGCCGTAAATAATAGTTTGATTCGAGATATTTCCAATCAAGAAATCGCAGTCATCGCCAAAAACGTTTTACTCAAGAAAAATTTCACCCAAAAAAATGTCTTTTTACCTCAAGAATTATTTGCTGTTCCAGATGCCAATGATTATGACGGTCGATATGTATTAATACCTAAGGATAACGATCAAAATCTTCTCAAAAATTATTTTAACTGCGCCATATCGGAGCAAGAGAAATGTAGTGTTGTGTAGTGTTATAAAAAGAGCATTAGTCCGGCGCCGACTGCAATAAGAAGCACACTGCCTCCCAACATATACATTGGATTGACACCTGAGACTGGCGGTGCAGGAGTTGCAGTCGCAACTGAAAGTGTTGGTTGAGGCGTAGCAGTCGGTAAGGGAGCTACAGTCGCAGTCGGCGCCAGTGTTGGACCTACTGTCGGCGTTAACGTAGCTGGACCAGATGCGGCAGCTAAAACTTGTTCGCCGCTTTTGGCGATTGAGAAACTGCGCACCATACTCACAAGCTTACCCTGTGTGTCTGTTGTACTAACTGTCATTTTATAATCGCCTGCTTTAATGGTTATCGGATCTGTCACTGTCCACAGGCCTTTTTGATCTGCCTGAACAGTGAATGAAGTTGGGGGCAAGGTATTGATTTTCACCGAAACATCGCCGCCTGCTAAGGCAGTCCCTTTAATGAGTGGATTTTGACCCGGAACAATAGCTTT
This sequence comes from uncultured Gammaproteobacteria bacterium, assembly GCA_964387955.1. Classification (GTDB taxonomy): domain Bacteria; phylum Patescibacteriota; class Microgenomatia; order UBA1406; family GWC2-37-13; genus CAYLXX01. Next base: position 37,609 of record CAYLXX010000007.1, on the reverse strand, counting down.
CTCTTTGGGAAACAATATTTGAATCGATTTAGGAGTTGTTATCTTGGCGGCAGATGTTGCAGCTGGTAAAACACTTTCGGGAGCCGTGAGATCATAATCTGTGCCAAGAATTATTGTCTGCGGTAAAGGTGCGGCTCCATGCAATGTAGTTTTCACGGTTGTTTTGACCTGATCGTCATTATACATTTCGATAGTTATCGGCGCGTTTTCATCGGGCGCGATCAGCTTGTTATCTGTCGTACTAAAAAGATAGGAAATAGGTGTCAGCCAAGCGCCGTCTATTTTAGCCAAAGCCATCAGAGAATATGCTCCTGGATACGTTACCTGAACAATAGTATTCACAGCTGGAGTACCGTTTGATGTAATGGTTGTTCCATATACTGGATCAACCGATGTGATAGGAGAAATATTGTTGGGTGTAGTTAAATGAAACGGTTTATCGTCTGGACCTGCAATAACTCCTTTGGCACTAACTAACTTGTAGTAGTAGGTAGTACTTTCGTTAAGGTTTCTAAGATGAACGAAATGGTACTTGGAGGAAGTGCGATTATTTTCGATATCTCGCTCATCGAGTGTAGTCGTATTCAAACTTCCTTCGGTTTCACCGGATATAACCCACCCGACTGTTTTTTCGCTTGTTTCCCAAAAAATACCTACATCGCGCGGCGCAAGATTGACTAATTTTATCTGCAGTGCTTGTTCTTTGGAGGCTCGAATTGGCGCCTGAGGCAGATGGCTAAAGGACACAAAAAAACCCAAAACTGCAATGATAGCAATAGCAAAAAGGATCGGTGGAGTCTTGGAACGGGATTTCAAGTAAAGATCGCTGTACATACTTAAGGATTTTTTACCGCCAACGTAGGAAATATATTGGTGTTAACTTTGAACTGTGGTATTACTACAGGCGGTATCTCTTTATCTATATATTTTGATTCGCTTATATGATAAATATCAATGATCATCCACGCCACAATCGTTAAAAAAACACCTGCAGCTAATATGTATAAATCTTTGCTGTTCATAGGTAATAACCGGCAAGATCAAATTCTATTTTAAGTTGTCCGCTTGAAGAAGATTCGCCTTGCTGGGTAATGATTAAATTGTCAATTGTTTTCAAGCGTCTTTGATTTATTAATTCAGTAAAAAATTTCTTGACAGTATCAAAATCTGATTCCGTCTGTAAACTAACTTTAAATTGTCGCAATTTTTTTTCTTCAATTTCTTTCAGGTTAACTTCGTTAATATCAACCAACTTGAGTAGTAATCCTGAGCTCGATGCCGCTCCATGTAAATCATCCACTACTTTATTCACTTGCGGGTTACTCGGTAAAGCTTCGGAGAGGAGCGGAATCTCTTTACGATATTTCTCAAAAACTGTCTGCACGTTGATAATATGTATAATCGCCTGCTCGTAGTTGTCATTGAGCTTATTAAGTTCTGCTAATTGTTTCTGGAGACTAAAAGCGGTTTCGAGATTCGGTCGAATAGCAAAAACTATAAAAAAAGAGAAAATCAAGAAAAAAACTACCACGTAGGTATAATCTTTAATGCGTTTGGCTGTAATTTTCTGCGCTAGTTCATTTTTCATACGCTATATAAATCCACCTAGAATAAATGTGAAATCATAACCCTTATCTGTTTTTGAAATATTTTGTAAGTTCACACTATTAAATTTTTGGTCAGATTTTAGTCGAGTGTAAAAGCCCCGTAAAATATTGGCATCAGGCGTTGATCCTTTTAGTGTCATTGAGTCTACCGTAATATTCATTTCGTTGAGAAAAAATTGTTCAGGAAAGCGAGATAAAACATATTCAAACATTCTTGATTCTTTAGATTGAGAGTCAAGAAGCGATGATATATTTTCGGATCGCTTATACAACTTGTCTCCTGCCAAAAGAAGCGGCTGAGAAACGCGAATGATCTCCTGCTTCTGGTGCAATGTATCTTTGGTATCGACTATTTCTTGATCAATATTGAATCTATATAAAAATACACAGATCACAACCAACTGCGTAATAACCAAAATATATCTAAGATAATTAAAAGCAAAAAAAATAATCCGGTCAAGCGCCGTTAATTGTTTCGCAGGCAGTAAATTAATCCTGTATTTCATTTCTTTGTTAGCAACTTGCTGACACGAGCTTTGAGTCGTGCAGCTTTGTTTTTATGGATTACCTTTTTTTTAGCTGCGCGGTCGATAATCGAGTATGCCTTGTGCAATGTCACTTTTGTGGTACGACTTCCCATTTTGCCTATGGATTTCATCGTATCTTTGACCTTTTTCTTATAGGCATCGTTTTTAGAAGTACGTCGTGTATCTTTGCGTAGCTTTTTTTTGGCAGATTTTATATTGGGCATGTATCACACCTCCATTCTAAAAATTATGAAACTACAAATTAAAATCGTTCGAATAAATTTTTGAGCCGTATGTGCCGTTAAATTTCAGGTTAACATGTATCTTTCCGGTAATTTTAGGATGTACACATGTGCCCGATGAGCAAGTCCCCAATTCCAGCTTATCAGCAGGCACCACTACTTTATCGGCTCCATCCTGAACTTCCACAGTACTGCTTATACCTGGGAGTCCGCCATCCACTGTTTCGTACGTAATTTCATAATCAATGGACTGTGTTCCTTTGGGAACACCGGCAATAGTCATTTCTATTTTGTGATTACTTTCGACTCCCTTTATGTCAACTTTAACAGAAGAATCAACCGTAGGTAATACATCAGAATTTTGTTGTGTTTGACTTGATTGATTTTTACCATTTTTGTTAGACAAGAAAAAAAGACCTCCCAGGAGCAAAAGAACTATAACAACAACTGCAATAATAATTTTATTTCGATCCATATTTTTTAAAAAATTAATAATGTGCGCCTACTTTTTGTTGTAGGTATCTTAGAACGTTTTCAACCGGGATTCTCTCCTGTTGAGTCGTGTCTCTATCTCTAATAGTAACAGATTTATCTTCAATTGTTTGAAAGTCAATAGTAATGCAGTATGGGGTACCAATTTCATCCTGCCGACGATACATTTTACCAATATTGCCTGAGTCATCAAATTCAGCCACCATGACTTTTTTGATAGCTTCATATAACTGCCTGGCGATGGTCCGCAATTTTTCATCTTTTTGTAAAGGAAAAATTGCGGCTTTGACCGGTGCAATTGCCGGATTCAACCTCAAATAAGTTCGACTATTGCCTCCTACCTCATCTTGTCTATACGCATCAACGAGTAAGATACCTGTCAATCTCGATAAACCAAAGGTTGGCTCAATCACATGCGGGATAAACGATTCGCCCGACTGGGGATCTTTATATGCAAGATTAACTTCAGAGTGTTTCTGGTGATTTTTGAGATCGAAATCAGTTCTATATGCTAGTCCAAACATTTCTTTAAATCCAAAGGGGTATTTATACTCTATGTCCATAGTTTTTTTGGAGTAATGCGATCTTTCGTGCTCTTCATGCTCTCTCCATCTCAAATTCTCTTCTCGAATACCCAGATCAAGCGCCCATTGCCACATTTCTTTTTCCCAGTACTTATATGTGTCTTGCCACGAGTCTTCGCGGATAAAATATTCAAATTCCATTAAGTCAAACTCAAGCGTCCGATGAAGAAATTGACCCATGGTGATTTCGTTGCGAAACGCTTTGCCCTGTTGCGCTATCCCGAAGGGCAAGCGAACTCGCATGGTATCGAGTACATTTTTAAAATTCAAAAAAATCCCTTGAGCAATTTCTCCTCGTAAGTAAGCTTTGGATCGTGATTCCTCAAGAATGCCGATGTGTGTTTCAAATAAAAGATTAAATCTTCTCACATCGGTCCAATTAAACTGGCCGCATTTAGGACATTTAATCTTATGTTCCTGTATAAGTTTGGTTAATTCTCCAACCGGCAATCCCTCTACTTTAATATCTTTGACTTTATTTTCAATAAGATGATCTGCGCGCGTACGATAGTGACAGTTTTTGCAATCTATAAGCGCATCCGTGAAATTCGACACATGTCCTGATGCGTCCCATGCTTTAGGACTCAAAAAAATACTGGCATCCAGACCCACCATATCATCTCTTGAAGTCACAAAGCGTTTCCACCAAAAATCTCGGATATTGTTGCGCAGTAAGGTACCATAATGACCCAAATCCCAAGTATTAGCCACTCCTCCATAAATTAACGAAGACGGATAGGCAAACCCGCGCCTTTTTGCCAATGCTACAATCTCATCCATATGATGTAGATTATATAACACCTTGGCTTTGGAATGCACGAAAATTAATACATGCTCGTTGGCACCTTTTCGTTGATTGTTTCCTCAACTGTAGAAATCAGATCTTGCAGCGTAGTTGACTCTTTTACATAACCCAAATCAGAAAGTATGCGGAAAAGATATTCTGCACAGTTTTCATCGTCAAATGCGTTATTGTTGGATAAATTCACCAGAAATTTCATGGTCGTTTTGTAGACGTCCTCTTCTATCTGATCTTCCGGCAGCAGTCTATCGAGAATAAAAAAAACGAGATAGAGATAGTTCATCTTTTTCATATCATTTTTGATTTGCGAAAAAGCCGACTTTAATACCGATTGATCAAGATATTTTCTTTCATGACTTATGTTGTAGGTAATTTCCACTAAATTAGCGGTTTGTAAGTGAGGGGCTCGACGACTGGTGGTTTTTTTTATTCCTTTGGCGATTGCATTCACCTTCCCATGCTCTTTGGTAAAAAACGTGATGAGATTGTCTTGACCGAGGAGACTCCGTTTACGAAGAACTATTGCTTCAGTTTTAAGAAGATTGGGCATACATTATTATCTTAGCTTAAGCTCTTTGTCTTTATCAAACAGACCGTCATAAAGCTTTTTACTATCAGCGGTGACTTTAAGGCTGAAGTTCTCTTCGCCAGGTTGTTTTTGGACTAGGAGCTTATAGTTTTTAGAGTCAATATTTGAAGGTAAAGTATACGTCACTATTACTTTGGCTTTACCAAGCGGCAGAACGGTCAAAAATCCCTCAAAAACGGTCTTTCCGAGGTCATCATAGGTCTGCACCTTGGTAGTAGAGCCTTGGAAGCTGACAAGCTGTGATCCTTTAGGCACATACACACGTATCCAATTTCTCAAAATAGCGTTCAGGCACAGGCCGCCGCGCTCCAAGTTACAATCTGAAGCTGGATAAGGATTATTAAATTCTACGGTAACTGTTCGTTGAATATTGCCACCACTATTTTTAGTCTCTGAATCGATTGATTTCGTCACAAACAGATTGGATTTGGCTCCTGCAAAATTAACATTATTCACGTGTAAATAGTCGCCGTCATAGGGCCTGATTGAACCGGCATAGTTGAGAGCCACAACTGCTGATTGGATATTGGGATCTTTAAAATAGAGCAGGATGTGTTTTTCGTCAAGGTTCTTAAACATGTCTTGAGCTAAAGTTCCCCAGTATTTTGATGGTGAAAAACCGATGGCCTTATAGAGTAAATCTCGCATCAATTCTCCCAAGATGCCTTTGCGATCGACTTTGACATAATTTACTGGCCGATCAACTATATCAAAGAGCTTATAGATGACCTGCGCACAATCACATTCTTTGGTTTTGTCAGCTGAAAAACGGATTCCTTGCACTTCTGTATCACCAAATATTTTAAGCATATCTACCAGCACCTTAGCGTCAATGGCGATGATGCCATCATAGTCGACTTTCGCCGGACTCTTCTGATACAGCGAGTTGAAAAGCTTGACCGACTCAGGGAAATCAGGTGAAAGATTGCTGTCACGAATATAGAATTTACTGACGTCTTTGTGATACTGGAGAATCTTATCTGGAGCCACTGGGTGTGGATTAATACTCTCATCAAGCGAATACATATCGTCAGACTTGGAGACGCTGATTTTACCCTTATCTATATTAAAAACTGCATAAAATGTCAAAAATCCGCCGGTTGCTCGCTGCTCGTATTTATTCTGAAATAATATTAAATACCTCTTATTTTCGTCTTTACCCAAAATTACAGGTAATCGTTTGAGAAGTGGCTTGGCATCTACAAAAAGCGCTGCTAATCCATGGAATCCATCGGTAGCTGCTGCCACTTTAGATCGTATCTCAGTCTTGCCGATTTTCTGGGGATAGCGGTTGGGATCAATTTTGGAGATTCTTTGCTCGGCTTCGTTAATATTGGCCGAGATACTATCGATTTTGCCAAGCACTTTATCAAGTGTCAACACTGCAGTCTGCAGTCGTTCCTCAGATGACCGCTCCACAAATGACGAAGTGCCTTTTTTGAAACCGATTAAATCAGCGTACGGCTTAATGGCCACAACCATCTCATCGGCCGCAAGCATCGCATAATGGCCTCCCTCGATACCATTTTTAAAGTCAGATACGTATGGTATGAAAGATAACCAATATAATCTGCGAGAAGACTTACGCAAATCTTCATATTTGGTCTCGGTGTCTTTAAGCTTGGTTTCGACCAAATCAATATCATTCTTGGCGAAAGCAGCCTTAAGCTCTTTGGCCGAGGCGACGACGATTTTGCCTTTTTTATGTATTTGCAGAATCGGCTGCACAAGGAAGAAGAAAATGAGGATAACAACAACTGCCACCCCCACCCAACTTCTCCTGGTGAATCTAATTTTTCGAGTTTTACCAAATTTCATAGGTTAAGGATATATTATACAAAATTGCACCAATAAAACTCAAATTGCACCTTTTCCGGTGACCATCACCAGCGGAGTCTTAAAGATAATCCGAAGATCTTGCCAAAAGGAGATAGTGTCTACGTAATAGGCATCAATAGCGATGCGCTTGTCGAAATTGATCTCAGATCGACCCGATACTTGCCAAAGGCCGGTTATTCCTGGTTTCACAGTCAGCACTTTTTTCACCAGCTGTTTTGTGTGAGGAAATTTCTCTTGCTGGTTTTCAAGCTCATCTGGGTAATACGCGCGTGGCCCCACAAGACTCATTTCTCCTTTGAGCACATTGATAAGCTGGGGAATTTCGTCGATTGAATGTTTACGTATAAACTTACCAACATTTGTGATACGGGGGTCTTTTTTAAGTTTATAACTATCTTTTTTATACTGTTCAAAGAGCTTCTTAAATTTTTCATCGGTATGCAATAAATAATGGGCATTGGAAATCATGGATCTGAATTTATACATTTTAAAATTTTGGGCGTTTTCTCCAACTCGTTCGGGAATATCGGCAAAAATCGGCCCGTTAGAAGTAAGCTTAATCGCGACAGCTACAACCAGACAAATAGGTGAAAAAAGCAGTATCACAATTGACGAACCAATGATGTCGATTAAACGTTTGAGGTATTTTTCGTAGGTTTGGCCTTCGAAAACTTGAAGAGGATTAAACATGGGTTGAATTAACTTACGTCAGGTGCTCGTTTTCGGTCCCTTCAAAGCTCTCGACGAGTTTTTTAACTTTTGGTACAGAAGTTTTGCGGGTTACGAGAAGCACATCTTCGGTATTAACGACTAACATATCTTCAAGGTCAATACCGACAATAAGTTTCTTATCTTCATAGTTATAGACTAAATTGTCCACTGACTCGGTAAGAAATATTTGCCCTTTGGTGACGTTGTCTTCTTTTTTGGATTCTAGAGCTTCTTTGAGAGCTTCCCAAGCGCCAACATCACTCCAGCCGATATCTTCAACGATAACATAGGCCGACTCTTTTGCAAGTTTTTCTGCAATGGCGTGATCGACATGTATGGATGGCATTTGGCTATAAAATTCGGCAAATTTTTGGTTAAATGATGCGGTATCAACGTACTGCAAAATTTTTTCGGTCAACTCATAGATTTTGGGGTCAAATTTCTGAAAAAGGTTGTAAAGATAACGCGGAGTTGAGGCAAAACTTCCCAGATTCCAGCAGTAATGCTCGCTATCGGCAAACCACTTTTCGGCAACGTCTCTCTCGGGCTTATATTTAAATCCTTTGAATTCGTGAAATTTAATGTCACTATACGTTTTAAGCGTTTTGCCGGTTTCAATCCATCCAAGATTGGTCGAAGCAAAACGAGCCTTATGACCAAAATAAATCACTTTTTGTGGGTTTTCTTTCAGGGATTCGTTAACAGATTTCATGATTTGTAAAAATTTCTCGCGGTCGCGAATCAGATGGTCGCTCCACAAAATAAACATCGGTTCATCGGGGAATTTACGAGCTAAGTAGCCCGCCCAAAATGCGACCGCCGGCCCCACATCTTTTCGGCTTGGCTCTCCTATAACGTTTTCTGCTGGTAAAAAATCGAGCTGTTTTTTGACAAGATCGACATATTCCTGCCCTGTGGCAACATAAATATCTTTAGGTGAAAAATCTGGTAACAGAAGACTTATGTATGATTGCAGCGTCGATTGATTGCCAATAATTTTTTCAAATTGTTTAGGGGAGCGTTTGCGCGAAACTGGCCAGAGCCGTGTCCCTACACCACCTGCAAAGATAATTGCTTTCATATAAGTTTTGATTGAATAAAATCCTTAAACTCTGTCTCAAATCGCTTACGGCCAAATTGCGCCAAGTACGGCGCGGCTCGTCTCTTCAGTCCTTCTCTGAACTTGTTAGATATTATATCAAATTTTTGAATAGTGTTTTTAAGGGATTCGGCAGTCTGATCATCATAAAAAATACCCGTTTTCTCCTCGATAATTGTTTCGACTGCGCCGCCTTTGCGATAAGCGATCACCGGACTCCCAAAAAATTGCGCCTCGAGTGCCACATACCCAAAATCTTCCTCCTGCGGCATTATAAGCGCTCGAGCGTGTGTATAATATTGGGCGAGTTTTTGATCGGTTACTTGAGACAAAAACTCAACGTTATGAGAGGCTTTAGCCCTAAGCGCCTTAAACTGACTCCCCTCACCGATCACGATCAGTTTCTGCTCGGGTAAAGTCGTAAATGCCTCCAAAACTTGATCAACTTTTTTATAAGGTTCAAGCCGGCTGACTAAAAGATAATAGTCTTCCTCAAGCGGAGAAACTTTTTTGAATGCACCCCAATATGATGTATCAAACGGCGGGTAGATAACAGTTGATGATCGATCGTAGTAATTACGGCAGCGATCAGCGACAGTCTGAGAAATCGATACAATCTGGTCGGGTCTTGTCGCAGCAATCCTATCCCATTCTTTGAGATGATTGATAAAAAATTTACCCACACTTCTTGTCGTCTCACTCGCATACTCAGCCTCATGAGTCCATAAGTAGCGTGTAGGAGTCAACAAATACGCTATATGTAGTGTTTGAGGCTTAGTGATAACGCCTTTGGCAAATGATGAGGAAACCGAGATAACTACCTGGTAATCTGAAAAATTAAACGACTCGAAGGCATACGGGTAAAAAGAGAGTGACAAAATTCTGCTTGCTTTTATAAAATCAGGTAACTTCTGCATAAACGAGGAAGTTATCGCCAAATCTTTAGCCCAACTAGCCTTTGCTGGATCATAATACGAAGTATAAAAATCAGCATCAGGGAACATATCGTGGAGTACTAAAAGCAACCGTTCAACTCCACCCCATTTATCTATCCAGTCGTACACGATAGCTGTCTTGCCTTTCATACTGTTTGGTAGAGTGCAAATATTTTTTCAGTCATGGACTTGAAGGAAAATTCCGCGAGTAGGGCTGGAGCAGCATGTTTTTTTTCTTTCAGAAAATTCTCGATTGCATGAGCAATACCTGCTTCATCATGAGGATCAAATGCCTGATAAGCGTGATCAATTACTTCGCGAAAAATTGGAATATCCGACGCAATCACCGGGAGTTTATAGTAAGCCGCCTCAACCAGCGGTAAACAAAATCCCTCAGACAACGACGGGTGAATAAGTGCCAGTGCATGTTTGTAAAAATATATGAGCTGGCTGTTGGTGGGTTTTTTATAAAAAAATATGCGCTGATTTTGTCCCAGCTTATCTACAAGTTCTTGCATTTGTTTCCTAAAAAAATCTTCCGGGCCAGCAAGGATAAGTTTTTTGTTGGTGGAGACGCGTGCGAAGGCTTGTATTAACGACTCAATATTTTTGTGAGGGTAAAAATTACCAACATATATAAAAAAGTCGTCATCTTTAAATACTGTTTTAAGAGATGTATCTTCTGTTGCTTTAATATATTCGTAGTTGACACCTTCATATATGGGCACTATTTTTTCTTCCCGACCAAACAGACGCACAAGCTCTTGCTTGACAGTTTTTGAAGGCGTAATAATCTTACTGGCATACCGCATCTGCGTCGAAAAAGCTAGTTTGGCACCAAAGTGTTTGATCTCATAGGCAATTGGTGAGCGTGTCGAAGCTTTACCAGTTTTATGCTGAAGAAGAATCGTATCATGAATTGTGGCGATAAATTTTTTGCGGTAAAAAATCGGGTAGCTAAAATAGGTAAAATGCATAAGGTCTAGATTGTCTTTGTTGAGCATGTTAAGGAATCCAATTTGCTCGTTCAAACTGTGCCACTGGTAAGAGACTTCCCGCTTGATGAAATTTTTTTTGTGAAATGTTATCTTGTCGCTATCTGACTGCATAAGATAAACATAAAATTCCATCTCATCAGATGAAACCTCTTGCAGGTAATGTAAAAAATTGCGTAGGTAAACACCAACACCAGTTTGAAAATAGAGTCTGGCGTCGATACCGATGCGTTTCATGAAAACCTCTTTTTTAAATCAATAACTGAGTAGATGATATTGCTTAACCAATTTGGATATTTTTTCTCGTAATGTTTTTTGTAAAAAATTTTCATTGATTCATAAAAACTTGCATGGACGCGTTTTTTGACTGCAGTATTTTCGCTTTTGAGGCCACTTTTATGTTTATAGTGAGTAACTGTATACAGCGGGTAGTAAATAATTTTGTAACCTGATTGCTTAATACGATAAGCCAAATCTATATCTTCGCCATACATAAAAAAATGCTCGTCCAGGCCATTGAGTTTCTCAAGCAGTTGTTTACGAGTTAGGAAAAAAGCGCCAGTTGGTGAATCAATCTCGTGAATTGTGTCTAGTTTCTGGTACGTTAAATGATACCCTCCAAAGATTTTAGCCAGAGGTCCATGAGCTAAAAGCGTTTCCAACTTGGAGAAATAGGCAAATGAGTTCCAGGGCGTTGGGAAGCCCCGATGCGAAGCTGGATCGATACCGCCTGTGGACAATAATACTTTTACCGTCATGGCTCCTACGTCTTTGTTTTGATCCATGTAGCGTATAATCTCATCAAAGTTGACGTCATCGACAGTAACATCGGAGTTTAAAAAAAGTATATATTCTCCTTGCGCATGAGCAATTCCCTGGTTATTACCTTTCGTGAATCCTGCATTGTCACGGTTTTTAATAACTTTTAGATCAGCAGTGCCTACTGCATTTTTCTTCATTGAGTCAAGCATGGCAGGTGAATCATCTACCGAAGCGTTATCGATGACTATTACTTCCGATGTAAGTTTGGAATTGGATAAGGCAGAAAGCAAGGTTGTAAGGCAGTTTCGGGTCAGCTCTTGGGTGTTATAGGAAAGAATGATTACTGAAAGTTCTACCATGAGGTTAATTATATCAAGTTGAGACTATGGGCCCACCCGAAGAAGTGCAGGTACGGTCTCTGGAGTTATACTGCTCGTATCGCCGCGTGAGGTAAAGTCTAATGGTATGTTCATATGGCCAAAGGCTTCAGTAACAGAGGTTGCCGGCGAAAGTTGGCCTTTTCTGGCTATCGGCTGATAGTATATATCCATTGAAAATTTACCTGGCTCCTCTCTTTTGTATTCAGTCATTGGCAGTAATCCAACTTGTGGACTTAAAGGATAATTTACTTGCTTATAAATTTCTGGGTCGAGCGGCTCACCTGGCGGCTCGTCTTTATGGGACTGACTCCATTGCCAATTTTCCTCAAGCTCTTCTTGTGTATAGGCTGGGTCAATAATCTCCGCGTTTTCGCCGCTTGTTCGAACAGCAATTTCAGATAATTGCTTATTCTGACCATATCGCAGCTCGGTTGTGACAAAGCCGGGTTGCTTTTCGTTGCCTTTTAATAGCTCTGAGTGAGTTATTTTAATAGTCGTCTTACCATCGTGTTGAATTACTTCATATTGAACGTGTTCAGAAGGAGGCTGGGAAAGTTCTGCAAGTTTACTGACTACTATATCAAGATCGTTTGGTTTACCCAATGCCTTATCAGACTCTGCCATAAGAACATTGTATAGCAGATTGTTAACGCTTTGGAGACTGTTTTGCGCGTCGAGCTTTACCGCCCATGCCGACTTTGCGTCGTTCGCGAGTACGTGAGTCTCGTGTAAGTAGTCCGTGAGTTTTAAGAAGCTTTTTATGAGTGTCTGTGTCTAGCACAACAAGCGCCCGTGATAATCCATGGGAAATAGCCTCTATTTGGCCTGTACGGCCGCCGCCGGCGACAATGATTGAGATAGCAAATCTATCTGCATTGTCGGTTAACGTGAGAGGAGTTAAACACTTTTTGCGATCAATTTCGCTGGCAAAAAAAGTACTCAAAGGTCGATTGTTGACAAAAACTTCGCCTTGACCAATTTTTTTGCCGTCAAGAGTGATCGATTTTTCTTTACCTGGTACATACATTCTGACACGAGCGACTGCTTCTTTGCGGCGGCCGACTGCTTCGTAATATTTGGTTGTTTTAGGTTTTTTAGGCATGGATATTATTTAATTTTATCTTGATATGGGTGAGTTGCATCTGGATAAACAAACAATCTGGCCAAGCGCTTGTCGCGTAATTTATTCTTAGGCAACATCCCCGAAACAGCTCGGCGAACAACTTCTTGCGGCCGTTTCTCAATCATGGTTGAAAATGGTACTTTACGTAAACCACCTGGATATCCAGAGTAAGAAGTATACACCTTGGCATCAGTTTTGCGGCCGGTTAACACAACTTTTTTGGCGTTGGTTACGACTACGTAGTCACCGACATCGATGTTGGGTACGTATTCGACTTTATGTTTACCTTGTAAATATAAACTGATGGTGTTGGCGATACGACCGAGTCTTTTACCAGATACATCAACATGGTGCCACGAGCGAATAACTTTATTCTCGGAAATTGTTTTGGTGGAATGAGTTAAATGTGTCATAGTTATTTTGTTTTGGTGGCTTTTTTGGCTGCTCGTGGTTTAGTAACAGTCTTAGGGGCTTTGACTTCACTCGCAGCGGCACCTACAACTGGCTCAACTTTATGTTCCTCCATGACGACTGGCATGCTCCATTTGATTTCAGTCATAGCCGCTCCATCTGACAAACGAGGATGCAATCTTTTTATAGTCACAAATCCGCTCGACTTTTCTTTCACCGCTGGTCCAATTTGACTATATAGCACCTTGATTAGTGCTGGTGAACCAAGTTTTTTAAGAAGGAAATTTTTGTTGGCATCTGTTTCCTCTTTGGATTTATGAACAATCGTCTCAAGATAAATCCTGAGAGCTTTAGCTCGTTTCTCGGTGGTGATCATTTTACCGCTTTTTATAAAGTTGTAAGCAAGCTTACGCAACATCATGCGATTGGCGTCTATACCTGCTCCGAATCTTAATTTGCGGTGACCGTGTCTCATAGATTTATTTTAATTCAATATTCATTTTCTTGAGCTCTTCATCGATCAAGTCCAGTGACTTACGACCAACGCCCTTGAGACCAACTAGGTTCTCGCGGCCTCGTTTAATAAGGTCAGCAACTGTCTCGATATTTTCCCTCAAGAGAGCATTAATAACACGTGAAGGAAGATTTAACTCGTCGATAATGATATCGTTTAACTGAGATGCAACTTCATCTTTACGCTCTTCAGTTACCGACTCCTGAGTTTTGTCTTCAGCTGTATCACGACCTGAGAAAACATGGCTAAAATGTTTCTCAAGGATTTTACATGAATCACCAACTGCATCTTTTGGACTTATGCTGCCATCTGTCCAAACTTCAAGGATTAAACGGTCATAATTTGACTTACGGCCAACACGAGTATCTTCGACTTTAAACGTCACTTTTTTAACTGGCGAAAAAGATGAATCAACGGTAATAAAACCGCTCTCTTTAGACTCTTTTTCTTCAGCTGCGACAAATCCATAGCCTTTTTCAACTATAGCTTCGATCTCGAGTTTACCTTTGGGATCGGTGATTTCGGCAAGATACACATCGCCATTGACGACTTTGGCTTCACCCTCTATGTCTTTGGCATATACCTTACCTGCACCTTTGGCAGAAAGATAGATTTTGTATGATTCATCACCGGGAACCTCGAATTTAAGTTGTTTAAGATTCAAGACTATATCAAGTACTGATTCTTTGACGCCTTTCAAGGTTGCAAACATATGCTGAGCACCCTCAATCTTGACATAACTGACAGCTGCTCCTGGTAAAGATGACAAAAGAGTGCGTCGAAGCGCATTTCCCATGCTCTCTCCGAAACTTGCAGCTAAGGGCTCGAAAACGAATCGACCATGATCGCCAGTCTGGTCTTCGGTTTTAGTTAAAAACATTGGGTCTAACATATGTTGAAAATATAAAAATTAATAAATTATCTTGAGTAAAACTCAACAACCAACCTTAAATTGACTTGTTTGTCTAAAATATCTGCTGTCGGCTCGGCGGTCAACTTGCCGGCGACTCCCTTTTTCTCGATCCAATGAGGAATTATAGTATCTTTTCTCTCAAGTGATGTAGAAATTGCGGGGATTTTTTGGGTTTTGGGGTTGGCGAAGGTTATCACGTCGCCCACTCTTACTTGATAAGAAGGCACTTTCATATTCTTGTCGTTTACTTTGATGTGTCCATGGGCGACCAATTGCCGAGCTGCTGTTCGCGTAGGCGTAAAACCCATGCGATAAATTACATTATCAAGTCTTTTTTCAAGATATTGAGATAAAAATAAAGCGGTGTTGCCGGTTTTACGGATTGAGTGTTTGAAATAATTTTTCATCTGGCTCTCTGAAAGATTAAAAGCAAAGCGCAATTTCTGTTTCTCACGCAGTTGTCGTGCATGCTCTGAGATCTTGCGTCGACCACGAGTACCATGCTGACCAGGGAAAACATTGAGCTTTTTCAAAAGATTGGCATGAGATTTAGAGCCTGGTGTTTTAAGACCAAGATCCATATTTTCTCGTCTAGCTATGCGGTTTTTGGGGCCTTTATATCTCATATAGTTTACACACGTCTAACTTTGGGTGGTCGTACGCCATTGTGTGGAATAGGCGTCATATCTATAATTCGCTCGACATCGATTTCTGAGGCACGGATAGCGCGAAGCGAAGCTTCGCGGCCAGGACCAATACCTTTTACCAAAACATCGACTCTCTGTAATCCGTGATTGGCGACTGCTTTCTTGATGACAGTTTCTGTGGTCACTGTGGCTGCGTGCGGAGTAGATTTACGAGTACCTGTGAAGCCATACATTCCGGCTGATCCAACAACAACTGGGTGTCCTGAATCGTCAGTGATGGTCACAAGCGTGTTATTAAACGTCGCCGTTATGTAAATTTTACCTTTCTCTACTGTGACTGCTGTTTTTTTCTTTTGCATAGATGTTATTTAGCCGGAGCTGCTGGGGCTTTGGCGCCTGTTGATCCAGACTCCATTTTGGCCCAAACTTCTTTCTTCAAGGCACCAACTGTCTTTCTCTTTCCACGCTTGGTGCGGGCATTGGAACGAGTTCTTTGACCTCGTACTGGTAGACCACGTGCGTGTCTGACGCCTCGGTACATACCAATTTCTCTCATACGTTTAATATTCTCTGTTATTTCTTCTCGCAAGTCTCCCTCGACTTTGTGTCCTTTTTCGATAATGGCCGAAATTTTCTTGAGTTCTTCTTCGCTGACTGCGCTTACTTTCTTTCTCTCGGGTACACCTGCTTGCTTAAGGATAGATCTGGACATTGTCCAACCGACACCATACAAAAGGGTGAGAGCGTAATCGATATTTTTGTTATCTGGTAAATTGATTCCAAGTATGCGTGCCATAATGACAATTATCCCTGTCTTTGCTTATGCTTAGGATTGGTACACGTAATATATAACATGCCCCGGCGCTTCACTATCTTGCACTGGGCACACTTTTTTTTAATAGCTGACTGTATATGCATATTATATTCTAAAAATTATTCGCCCTCGATTGACATCGTACGGCGTCATCTCAATTCGTACCTTATCTCCCGGCAAAATTTTGATGTAATTTTTCCTCATTTTGCCCGAAAGATAACATATGATCACTTTTTCGCTCTGGTTGAGCTTAACTCGAAATAGTGTGTTGGGTAAATTTTCCAATACTTCACCCTCGACAACTATCATGTCGTCTTTCATAAAACTCTATATTTTACCATATACTCAGGTTAAAATGATAGTATTTGTATCCTCTAGTGCGATAGTTTTCTCAAAACATGCTGTCAGGCTCCGATCTCCTGATGTTATTGACCAATCATTCCCTTTTTCATAGGCTATTTGTTCTGAGGAAACAGAGTAAATAACCTCAACAGCTATCACTAAACCCGAAACTATCTTATAAGTTTTTGTTAGAGGTCTATCAAGGTAACCTGGTACATAGGGATCTTCATGGAGCTCGTGGCCGATGCCATGCCCCGTCAATTCTTTAAGAATCTTGTAACCAGCGCCTTCTATAGTTTCCTGAATAGCTTGAGATATTTCGCCTAAATAACGGCCTGATTTGGCTATTTTTATGGCTTTATTAAGGGCAGTTTTACCTTTTTCAAGAAATTGATCTTTCTGGGGGTCTCTTGTATCTCCTAAGACGATCGTAGTTGCGTAATCTGTATGGTAACCCTTATAAAATACACCTATATCCACCGTTAACACATCGCCTTCTTTTAAGATTCTCTCAGAAGGCGGAGTATGTACAACTTGCTCATTCACAGGTAGGCAGGTAGTCCAGTGGTATCCGGGTACTCGCTTGAAGGATGGTTCGGCTCCTTGGGACAAAATCAGTTTTTCAGCCAGTTGATCCACTTCGTTGGTTGTCATGCCAACTTTGATTTTTGGGACAAGTTCATTAACAACTGTTCGTAATTTACGTCCACCTTCGTGCATAAGTTCTATCTCGTGTTTGGTCTTAAGGTGAATCATTGTAAAAGTGCGTAACTTATGTAAAGTACACTATCCGGTAAACTTCTTCTAATTTGTCACGGAATTCCTCAAGAGAGAAGTTATTTTTCACTAAAAAATCGGCGAAAGCGATTGTTGGTCCTTTGTTCGTATGCATCAGCTCGTGAATATCGCGCTCTTCTCCCACCACTCCTGAGCGATAATCTCGTTCGCCTGCTCGTTTATAGCGTAAATGCTTATCGGCATACACTGCCAGTAAGCATATATTGACTTCGGGAAACTCTTTTTTAAGCAGCTCATACTCCTCCCAAGAATAAAGACTTACAATCACCACGATCGCATGTTCTTGCAAAGCATCCTTAATTTTTTGGAGACTTAAAACTGCCAAAGCCGCTGGTCCGTGTTTTTCTCTGAATTCTTTTCGCAACTTTTTATGAGTTTCTTGAGTGTGTTCAAGTTTTTGCTCATCAACATAATGATTGATAACATTACCAAAATGTATGACAGGTAAACCTTTTTCTTCAAAAAATTTACCTGCTTCGTCTTTACCAGAACCATGCAGACCGGTTATGGCGATAATGGTTTTTTTCTTACGCTCCCACTCTTTAATCTGATTTTTTATAAGCTGTTTGCCAAGATTTTTGAGTATTTCTTCGTCAACAGCTTTGATGCTTTGCATTCCGTCAATCACTACAAGCTTGCCCTCTTTTTGATAATGATCGATCACAGGTTTGGTGTGAGTATGAAAAATATCGATGCGTTTACGAATGGCTAGTATCGTATCATCTTCACGATCATCATCACGATGCGCCAAGCGCCATAGGGCTTCTTTATCTGGTATTTCGAGAAAAAGTACTTTATCGACGCTGTTTTCGAACTTTTTGGCTTGATTTAAAGTACGGGGAAATCCGTCAAGAATATAGCCTTTTCTATATTCAGGTCTGGCCAAGTAGCCATGGACAATCTCGATCGTTTTTTCATCCGGTATCAGATGTCCAGCTGTTAAAATTTCTTTGACATAGCGGCCGAGTGAGGTTTTTTCTTTGGCAATTTCTCGGAAAATATGGCCAGTTGAGAGATAAGGAATTTTAAGCTGCTTTGAGAGCATATTCCCTTGAGTGGATTTACCTGAACCAGGTATCCCGATGAGTACTAATTTCATGGTTTAGTCTAATTTTTTTGTTTCCTTGTGAGGCCGGTGTTTCTTACATTGTCTGCAGTATTTTTTGAGCTTTAAAGCATCAGTCGTATTAATCTTATTTTTTTCAACGACATAGTTTTGTCTGCCACAGACTTCACAGGTTAAACCGACTAGGATCCGTGAACCTTTTTGTGCCATATGTATTTTTTAACGTGTAAAACGCTCGTAACTTCTCATCACAAGCTGCGCATCAATCATCTTAAATGTTTCCAGAATTACCGATACAACAATCAATATACCTGTTCCACCAATTACTAAATTTCTGATCCCAGTCACATTGGAAATAATTGCAGGCATTATCGCTAGTATTCCCAGGAATAATGCTCCCACAGTGGTAATGCGGTACAAGATGCGTTCGAGGTATTGTTTAGTGGCAGTACCCGGGCGAATACCAGGTATAAACCCACCGTGTTTTTGTATTTCATCGGCGATCTTTTGTGGATTAAAAACTACAATTGTGTAAAAAAACGTAAATCCGACGACCAAGAAAAAGTAGAAAAAATTATAAAAGAAGCCGCTTGGGTTGAAAGCAGTTGCTAGAAATGTACCCAACTTGGATAAAAAAGGGCTGTGGGAATAACGTAGGAAATTTCCTACCAACTGGGGAAAAAGTACAAACGAAACAGCAAAGATGATAGGGATTACTCCGGCTTGATTAAGTTTAAGCGGCAAATAATTTGACGACGCCTGATACATCTTGTTGCCTTTAATGCGCTTGGCATAGTAAACAGGTATTTTGCGCACCGCTTGATTGATAAAAACAACTCCAGCGATAACGAGCAAGGCCACCACAAGGAAAATTGCGACATTGATCACCAATTGACTATTAACAATCGAGACAGTCTGGCCAAGTGAAACCGGAATCCGGCCCACAATACCGGCAAAAATCAGGAGTGATACGCCGTTTCCCAATCCAAATTCCGAAATAAGCTCACCAAACCAGACGAGAATAAATGTACCTGCAACCAGAGTAAATATAAAAGAAAAAAACTCTAAAGGCGATAGATTCCCAACGATATGCTGATTTTTAAGCAGAACATAGATTCCAACAGATTGTGCAATAGTTAAGGGAACGGTTAACAAACGGGTATAGCGGTTGATCTGGGCCCTACCTTGATCCCCCTCCTTGGAAAGCTCTTCCAGTTTGGGGAAAACCACGGTCAAAAGCTGCATAATAATCGAGGCATTGATGTACGGATTCAAGCCCAAGGCCATAACCGAAAAGTTTATGAGCGTACCTCCTGAAAAAATGTCAAGCAGGGATAAAAACTGACTTTGCGAAAAAAGCAGTCGCAATTTTTCAAGATTAATGACTGGTACAGGAATAAAAGCAAAAACTCTGAAGGCAAGAAAAATAAACAAAGTGAATAAAAGTTTGCGTTTTAATTCTGGATCATTTAGAAGCAATCGTATTTTATCTTGTATTTCTTTCATAGGTTGACAACGCCGCCTGCTTCTTCAATCGCTTTTTTCACAGACTGAGTAACCGGTAACTTGACCTGAAGCTTCTTCTCAAGTTTACCGCCGTGGACGATTTTAACAAATGGTGTGCCTTTTTTAATGATACCTTTTTCTTCAAGAGATTTCAGGGTTATCTCAGCATTAGCTGGAAATGCATTGAGTTTTTCGAGTTTTATGACCAAATGTTTCGGGCTCACTGGCTTATTTTTACCTTTACCTCGAAGGAGAGGAAATCGCTTAATCATACGACCTTGACCACCTTCAAATGAAAGAGGGATATTTTCGCGAGCCGCCTGATGACGAGTTGTACCGCGGCCTGATTTGGCGCCTTTGGCACTACCAGTACCACGACCTAATCGCTTTTTTCTTGACTGAACCAATTTTGGCAATGTATGTAATGTTATTGTCATATAGTTTAGGCTGTCTTAACGGCCTTGTTTTTTTTAACTGTTTTTTTAGGTGTCGTTACTGACTCTTTATTCATTACTTCGGCTCTCGTTTCGGCTTTCGCCTCAACTTTTTTCTCGTGTCTTTTTTTCAGGTGTCTTAGTGCTTCCATAACTGCATAGGTATTGCTTATTTGGTTGCGTGAACCGATGATTTTACCGCTGGCATTGTAAACACCGCCCAAATCAAGAATGATCCTCGCAACACTTCCTACTTTAAGTCCAGTACCTTCGGGTGCTGGCTTGAGAAGAACACGAGATGACTTATATTTCAGTAAAATTTCGTGAGGCAAAGAATTTTTGTAAATTGGAATATGCACCAGGTGTTTACGGGCATAACGGATAGCTTTCTGAATGGCAGGTGGGACCTCGAGTCCTCGACCAATACCAATACCAACATTTCCCTTTCTATCACCCACTACAACCAGAGCTGAAAATGTGACGTAATTTCCACCGGTGGTTTTTTTGGAAACACGGCGGATCAGTAAAACTTTTTCTTCTAATTTCTCTTGTGGCTGATTTTGTTCTTCCATAGATTAAACCTTCAACTTACCTTCCCTGAGCCCTTCGGCCAAAACTTTTACTCGACCATTGTATGCATATCGGCTGCGGTCAAAAACTGCTTCTTTGATTTTTTTCTCGGTTAAAAGCTGGGCGAGTTTAACACCAACTTGTTTGGCTTGATCTGATTTGGTTACTTTAGCATCGGTTTTGTTGGCTTTTTTAAGCTGTAAACTTGAATACGTAGCCATGGTTTTTTTGCTTACATCATCGATCGCTTGAGCATAGATATAATGATTTGAGCGGTACACAACAATTCTAGGTCTTTTGGGAGTACCAAATATGCGTGAACTAACTCTCATTTTTCTCCTCATTGTGCGATTGGTTGTGATTTTCATAGGTGTATTAGGCTGCGGCCTTGGCTTTCTTACCAGGCTTTATACGTATGCGCTCGCCTTCAAATCTGACGCCTTTACCTTTGTAGGCATCTGGTTTTTTAATGGCTTTAATTTTATATGCAATTTCTCCAACAAGTTGTTTATCTACGCCAGAAACGACAATTTTATTGTTGCCTTCGACTTTATACGTGACTCCTGGATATTTTTTAAAATCAACTGCGTGTGAATAGCCGACTCGCAAAACGAGATCTTCTCCTTGCAGTTTAACATTGTAGCCTGTACCCACTACTTCAAGTCGTTTTTCCCAGGGTTTTTCAACACCTGTGACTGCATTGGCAATAAGGCTGCGTATAAGCCCATGCATAGCTCGAGCGTGCTTGGAATCATTATTGCGTTTAACTGACAGTATATTATCGTTTTTTTCGAGCGTTAACATCAGAGGTAAGGCGACAGTTATTTCACCTTGAGTACCTTTTACTTTCACCTCATGAGATGCAATCTCGACTTGGACTGCTGCTGGAACTTCAATGGTTTTTTGACCTATTTTTGACATATATTTTTACCAGATATTAAAAAGTAACTCTCCGCCGACGCCTGTTTTCCGTGCTTCGATATTAGTCATGATTCCCTTTGAGGTTGATAAAATTGAGTAACCCATACCTCTGAGTACTGGTCTCAAATCACGACCAGACTTGTATACACGTCTTCCTGGTGTTGAAAAAAATTTAACATCAGTAACTGCAGGTATCTGTTCATCATAAGCCAAAGTAACAGTAACTTTTTTGATTATTTCTCCACTGACTTTATAATCTTTGATATATCGCAGAGCTTTAAGTTTTTTTAGAACTTCTTCTCTATAGTTTGAATGTGGTGATTCCACAGTCTCTCTACCCGACATATAGCCGTTTTTGATGCGTGTAACTAAATCGATTATTGGATCTGACATATTAGGTTTTCTCCGTCACTTTCTTGGTAACTTTACCATGGCCCTTAAAGAGTCTGGTCGGTGAAAATTCACCCAATCGGTGTCCGATTGCTTGCTCAGAAATCAATACTTCGGCAAACCTACGTCCATTGTGGATCGCAAATCTGTGACCGACAAACTCAGGTGCAATCTGAGAGTTGCGTGCCCACGTTTTGATGGGCGTGCGATCGCCGCTGTCTTTTTGTCTCATAACTTTTTTCATGAGTTTTTCGTCGATGTATGGGCCTTTTTTAAGTGAACGTGTCATATATTTTTACCAAGAAACTTTTCTAACTCCAGGTATTTCACCCTGTAATGCTTTTTCACGGAAACAGATACGGCAGAGACCGAATCGTCTCATGTAGCCTCGTGATCGGCCACAGAGAGGACAGCGATTCACTTGTCGCACTTGGAATTTCTGCTTGCGCATAAATTTAACTTCATCAGATAATTTAGCCATAGTTATTTTTTAAAGGGAACTCCTAAAACTTCAAATAATTTTTTGCCTACTTCGTGCTCTCGGGCATTGGTCACAATTGTTACTTCAAGACCTCTTATTTTATCAATTTTATCGAATTCTATCTCTGGGAAAAGCGTTTGCTCGCTTAAACCTAAATTTAAGTTCCCATGAGCATCAACACTAGTTTCTGAAATACCTCGGAAATCGCGTAGTCGCGGAATAACAACTTTAACCAATTTTTCAACAAAACTATACATTCTGTTTCCTCTCAACGTAACTTTAACTCCAATAGGCATGCCCTGTCTGAGTTTGAAGGCAGATATAGATTTACGGGCTTTAGTCACCACTGGTTTTTGACCGGCAATCATAGCCAATTGTTCTTGAATGTTACCAATCACATTTTTGTTGGTAACTGCTTCACCTGCGCCGACATTAATAACTACTTTTAGCATTTTCGGCGCCGCCATCGGATTTTTGATCTTCATCTCATCCATAAGTTTTTTCTTGACCTCCTGATTGTAAAATTCCTGAAATTTCATACTGGTTTTTATTAAATTTTATTGTCACATTTGCTACAAACTCGGTATTTTTTGCCGCTTTTGTCGATTTTATAAGCAATTCGTGTTAACTTGCCGCATTTTGGACAGATTAAAGCAACTTTAGAAACTGCCAATGGTCTTGGCATATCGACCACGCCGCCTTGAGGCATCTGATCGTTTTTTTTCACGTGCTTTTTATACATATTCACATCTTTTATCAATATTTTTTTTGACTTTTCATATACGCGATCAATAACGCCTTCTCGACCTTTGTCCTTACCGGTAATAACTTTGACTTTATCTCCCTTAATAAGTTTCATATTCTTAATAAATTTCCTCGGCTAAACTGGCAATTTTGTTATATCCGGCGTCTTTAATTTCTTTGGCAATCGGGCCAAAAATACGGGTCCCTTTGGGGTCTTTGATATCTTTTCCCTGCAAAATTACACAGGCATTATCATCAAAGCGTATATAACTTCCGTCTTGTCTGTTTCTCTCTTTTCTCGTGCGTACAATAACTGCGTAAACAACCTCACCTTTTTTAACCTGGCCAAAGGGCAAGGCATCTTTCACAACTCCAGTAAACAACTCGCCCAGGTAACCGATGGTACGATTGCCTTTTTTGGGTATGCCTATCAGCATGACGCGCTTGGCGCCTGTGTTGTCTGCAACATTGAGAATAGACCTGAGTTGTAACATATTAAGCTTTTTTCTTTGTGGCAACTTTTTTAACTGTTTTTTTCTTTGGTTCAGGCTTCACTTCAACTTCTGCTTCGACTGCCTCAGCTTTGACAACTTCGGCTTTAGTTTCTTTTTTGAGCTTTTCTACTTTAACTTGTTCATCTTTTAGAGTCTCGACGACCGACGTTGTACCAGATTTAATTTTTTTGACAAACAGGAAATGTTTATCTTTGGAAATAGGTTTAGTTTCTTGAATTAAAATAAAGTCGCCTGGCTTAACAGATGTATCTTCACAATGTACCTTGTATGTTTTGTGCTTTTTGAGAACTTTACCATATCTAGGATGTCGCAGTGTACGATCGACTCGAGCAACAATGGTTTTTTGCATTTTGGCTGAGACGACTGTAGCTTCAAATAATTTACTCATAGGTATATTTAACTTTTAGTGACCTTTTTAGGCTGGTTGGCTTCAAATAATTTTCTCTCTTGTAAAACTGTTAAGACTTGAGCTATGTATCTGCGTTTTTTGGCTGCTAGATTGGTATCCTTTTGAGGTTTAACTCGTGCTTCGATAAGATATTTACGCACGTCTTGTTGTGCATTGTGGATCTCTTTTTCCAAGTCGGCGACTGATTTTTTAGCTAAATCTGCAATAAGTTTTCTCATATATGTTTACCGAAAAATTTAGTGGCAACAGATAATTTAGCCGATACAGTACGCAATACTGCCCGCACTTCTTTTTCAGCTAACCCATCTACTTCAAAAAGCACGCGTCCAGGCACAACTGAGGCGACAAAGTAGGCAACATCTCCTTTGCCGGCACCCATGGTGACTTCTGGCGGTTTTTTGGTAAATGGCTTATCTGGAAAAATTCTGATCCAAAATTTACCGTTTTTTCTGGTTGCACGGGCCAAAACGACTCGAGCGGCTTCAATCTCCCGGTCTTTAATCCAACCTTGTTTAATACTTTTTAGACCAAAGCTACCGAAGTTCAATTTATCGCCTTTGGTGGCAATTTTTCTCCATGAGCCTCGAAACTGTTTGCGATATTTTTGTCTTTTGGGTGTTAACATAATTATTTACAAATCCAAACTTTTACTCCAACGTAGCCAGATTTGGTCAAAGCTGGAAACTTAGCAAATTCCACATCTTCTCGTATGGTTGAGGTAGGAATTGTGCCTTGAAAATATTTCTCTCGACGAGAAATCTCGGCGCCTGCTATACGTCCACCAAGCTGTACTTTTACACCCTTGGCGCCTGACTCCATCACGCGGTTCATGGCATTGTGTACCACTGCTCTGTGAGGAAAATTTCTCACCAGTTTCTCTGCAATTGTTTGTGCAACATAGTAAGAGTTCTGGTAAGGTTTTTTAACCGGCTCAATCTTGATATCTATTTTGATATCTTTGGTTTTTTTACCAGGTGATAACTGCATCATGAGGAAACTTTTGACTTCCTCAAGCCCTTTTCCACCCCGACCAATAAGCATACCTGGCTTCACCGAATGTATAA
Source organism: uncultured Gammaproteobacteria bacterium (assembly GCA_964387955.1). GTDB lineage: Bacteria > Patescibacteriota > Microgenomatia > UBA1406 > GWC2-37-13 > CAYLXX01. The sequence continues at coordinate 12,383 of CAYLXX010000007.1, read as the reverse complement.
AAATGGTGATCTTTTTGATTGCGCGCTCGATATCAATTTCGGTGACCGATGCAAAAGCGAACTTTTTCATCATAGCACTGCGGACTTTGATATCAGACAATAGAGCATCTTTAAAGGTACGCTTGTTGGAAAAAAACCAACGCGAATCCCAGTTATAAATGACTCCTAGTCGTAATCCTTTTGGATGAACTTTTTGTCCCATAGGTTATTTGGTCTTCGACTTGGCAACTTTTTTAACTTCTGCTTTTACTTCTTTCTTTTCGACAATCTTAGGCGTTTCTTTGGCAGTCAATATGATCTTAATATGGCTGAATCGTCTTTTGTAAGGCTTGGCTGTACCGCGGCCGCCTGGATTGTAGCGCTTGAGAGCATTACCTTCCTCGATCGTCAAGAGCTTAAATTCTAACAGATCATCTGATGTTTTCAACAGATGGCGTGCGTTGGACATCGCGCTGTGGATGGCTTTGTGATAGACCTGTGCCGGCCGCTCGTGCATGTACGAAAGCTTTACCAGGGCATCGGCTGGTTTCATGCGCTTAATGACTTTCAGCATAAATCTGAGTTTCTTGGGTGCAATGGCGATATTTTTCATGTAGGTTAATGATTCCATATTATTTTCCTCTCCTCTTCACGATAAATTTATTAGTCCACTTGAATTTATTGCGGGTTCTTGTGCCTCGTGCAGATTTACCCCAAGGAGTCTTTGGATGCATACCTTCTCCCGATCGTCCTTCTCCACCGCCGTGTGGATGACTGCGTGGGTTCTGGGCCACTCCGCGGACTGTGGGACGGATTCCCATATGAATCTTGCGTCCGGCGCTGCCTAATACAATATCTTTGTGTTCAACATTACCGATCATACCGACCGTTGCATAGCAGTTTTCAGGTACTTTACGAACTTCACCCGAAGGCAGTTTAATTTGTACGTATCCGCTATCTCGGGCAATAACGACTGCTCTTGTGCCTGCGCCTCGTATAATTTTGCCGCCTTGCCCTGGATATAGTTCAACATTATGGATCTCAATACCAACAGGAATATTTTTAAGGGGCAAGGCATTACCAACTTTAATATCAGCCTTTTCACCCGCAACAATTACATCTCCTACTTTAAGATCTTTAGGATGGATAATGTAGCGTTTTTCTTTGTCTTTATACTCAACTAGAGCGATGTGGGCGTTGCGGTTGGGATCTGTTTCAATGCGTAGAACCGTTGCTGGCACATCGCGTTTATCTCGTCTAAAATCTACAGTTCGGTAATATCTCTTGTGTCTTGTACCGCGGTGTCTAACAGAAATTGTGCCACTTGAATCACGGCCTGCATGTTTTTTCAGGATATGTATCAAGCTTTTCTCAGGCTCCTGCGATTTAATGGTGTGTGTGCGTTTCATAGATTATGCTTTGGGAAATAAATCAATTGACCCTTCTTTCACGGTCACATATGCAATTTTACGATCTGGCAACCTTCGGGACTGCATGCGACGACCAATGCGTCTCATTTTGCCGATTTTTTTAATGATACGGATACTTGAAACTTTGACTTTGAACATATCTTCAAGAGCTTGCTTGATCTCATGTTTATTGGTGCTTATACCTACCTGAAACGTGTAGATATTGACTCCAACTTTTTGGCTGGCTTTCTCGGTCAATACTGGTCTTATAATAATGTGATTCATGATTTTTTAGCAGCAAAACTTTCTAACTTCGCGACTGTATCGTGCATAAATAACAATCTTTTGTACTTTAACACTTCATAAGCATTCAAGTTCTCGTATGATGTCATTTCAATATTTGGTAGATTACGGGAGGCTAACATCAAGTTATTTTTCTCCATTTTTGAGAAAATTACCAGCACCGAACCTTTATCATAACCTGCCGTTTTTAAAAAGCCTGACATGAGCTTGGTTTTGGGCTCAATGGTCAAAAAATCATTGGCGAGCACGGCTATGGCATTGTCTTTGGCTTTGGCGGTCAAAGCTCCCAAAAAGGCCAATCTTTTCTGTTTTTTGTTGATTTTGAGGGAAAAATCTCGTGGAAGTGGTCCGAAAGTGATACCACCGCCGACGAAAAGAGAAGCTTTCCTGGCTCCATGTCGAGCTCGGCCAGTACCTTTCTGTTTGTATACTTTCTTGGTTGTGCCCATAACCTCTCCTCTTGTTTTGGTAGAAGCATTGCCCTGTCTCTTATTGACGAGAAAAACGCGGACGTATTGGGCAATAAGCTGGGGTTTGACCTCAACTCCAAATACTGCCTTAGGCAAAGTCAGGTTCTTGGCCGATTTTCCAGTCATATCATAGACCGGAACATCCAAATATGAGGCTGCAGCTGGTTTAGCAGGCTTAACAACTTTAACCGCTTTAGGAGCAGTTTTGACTGTTTTCTTAACTGTTTTAGTGGTTTTTTTCTCTACCATAGGATTTAAACTGATTTAACTTCGATAAGGCCGCTTTTGGCGCCGGGTATAACTCCTTTGACAAAAATACCCTCGTCGTTGACATCCACAACTTGCAAATTCTTGATTGTTACTCTGTCTGAGCCCATGTGACCTGCCATGCGTTTACCTTTGTAGACGCGGCCTGGAGTTGTGCTTTGACCCATTGATCCTGGAGCTCTCCAACGGTCTGATTGACCATGAGTTTTAGGTCCGCCTGCGAAATGGTGTCTTTTGACCACACCTTGGAAACCTTTACCTTTGGACGTGCCTGAAACATCGACAATATCACCTTTTTTAAAAAGAGTTGCCGGCTTGATCTCATCGCCTATATACAGGCTCACTTCGCCCATTTTGAGGCCAATTTTCTTATTATCCTCGATTTTTTCAGGAGTAGTCTTGAGGCGTATTTCCCTTAAAAAACGAAGCGGGGTGTTAATTCCCGCTTTCTTGGTTTGGCCGGCCTGGACTTTTTTAAAATTCTTGATTGGGCCGAATCCGAGTTTGACTGACATGTAGCCGTCGTGCTCAGGCCATTTGATATCTACGAGGTAACAAGGAGTGGTTTTCACGAAGGTAACAGGAATTCTCCTGCCTTGGTCGTCGAATAGTTGTGTTGAATCTGATTTTGATCCGAGTGTAAATGCTGTCATAGGTTTGAGTTAGCCAGTCTTGGTGATCCAAACTCGCTACTTTCGAAACTTTCGCTCTTATACACAAAAAAAGCCCCAGATTAGGGCTTTTCCTCTTTAAAATTAGCCAATCTGAAGTTATTTTATGTACCTGTCTTCTGTTCTCCCGATAGAAACAAAGCCATTAAAGAGATTATATACTATAAGTAGCCTGGGGTCAAGCAGGAATACGATTATGGAGTGCAGTAACCGTGAGGTAATGCGCTAGCCTGAATTTTCATACCTAACCACAGGGTAAAAATAGGGAGGGCAATAAAAAGAAATAAGGCTAATTTCTTGGAGAAAGGTGTAACTTTGGTCCAGCTTTTAGGGAGTTTCTTCATGTAAAAAGTTTATTACATCTTCACTTCGACTTCAACACCAGCTGCGATCTCAAGATGCATGAGAGAATCAATGGTTTGATTGGTAGGGTTGACAATATCAAGAAGGCGTTTATGTGTTTTAAGGCCAAAGAACTCGCGGGCATTTTTTTCGATGAAAGGGGATTTGTTGACTACAAAAACCTCTTTTTTAGTCGGAAGAGGAATAGGGCCTTTGATAGAGGCTCCAGTTTTGATAGCTGTATCAACAATCTTTTGGCATGTCTCGTCTACCAGCCTATGGTCATAGGCTTTAAGACGGATGCGTATTCGTCCTTTTGGCATTTTTAAAGTGCGCTAAATTTTTACTTATTGACTTTGGTCACAACACCTGCACCAACAGTGTGTCCACCTTCACGGATAGCAAATTTAAGTCCATCTTCGAGAGCGACTGGGTAAATAAGCTTGACTGAAACCTTCAAGTTGTCTCCTGGCATAGCCATTTCGACGCCTTCTGGAAGCATAAGCTCACCAGTCACATCAGTTGTACGGATATAAAATTGTGGTCGGTATCCTTTGAAAAAAGGTGTATGACGTCCACCCTCTTCTTTAGTCAAAACGATAATCTCGGCCTCAAAGTCTGTGTGAGGTGTAACTGAACCTGGTTTGGCGATAACCTGACCACGTTCAACGTCTGTTTTCTCAATTCCACGGATCAAAAGACCTGTGTTGTCTCCTGCACGAGCTTCATCAAGAGTCTTACGGAACATCTCGATACCTGTAACGACAGTTTTTTTCGTAGGTTTGATACCAACGATTTCGACTTCTTCGTTGACTTTAAGCATGCCTCTTTCCACACGGCCGGTAACGACAGTACCACGACCTTGGATCGTGAAAACGTCCTCAACTGGCATAAGGAAAGGCTTATCAACTGGGCGAACTGGTTCAGGAACGTACTCATCGACTGCCTTCATAAGCTCTTCAATAGCTTTGACAGCTTCTGGATCATCTTGGACAGCCTTAAGAGCTGAACCTTTGATGACAGGCACTTCGTCGCCTGGGAAACCATATTTTTTAAGTAGATCTCTTACTTCCATTTCGACGAGATCAATGATTTCTTTATCTTGTACCATGTCGATTTTATTTAAAAAGACGACAATAGCAGGTACATTTACCTGGCGGGCTAAAAGAATATGTTCTCGAGTCTGAGGCATTGGGCCATCTGGAGCTGAAACTACCAGAATGGCTCCGTCCATCTGAGCGGCACCAGTAATCATGTTTTTGATGTAATCTGCATGACCTGGAGCATCGATGTGAGCATAATGACGTTTTTCGGTCTCATACTCTGAGTGATGGATATTAATAGTGACTCCACGAGCTTTTTCTTCTGGAGCTTTATCGATTTCTTCGTATTTCATGTCCTGAGCCATACCTTTTTTAGATAAGACATGGTGGATTGCTGAAGTTAATGTGGTTTTACCATGATCAACGTGACCAATAGTACCAATATTTAAATGAGGTTTATTACGCTGAAAAACTCCTGTTGCCATAGATATTTAAAAAAATAAATAATTTGTTAATTACTGCATACAATTATAACGCATTCAATCTTAAATGCAACTAAATCGCCGGTAGCAGTACTATTATGATAACGATATCTGGAAAAAAAGTCAAGGGAAAATGGGGAAAAATTACTCTCGACAGATGCCAGGGTTGGAAATTTGGCAGGTTTGCGAGCCGGTGTTGAAATACCAGCGCACTAATCTGTAGCCGTTGGTACCACACTGAATATTGCCGTAGCAGGCGGCGCAGTTGGCAGGACAATAACTTCGATCGATATAACCATTCGGGTCAGTTCGGCAACAGGACACGCCTGCGCCTGGGGTTGGTGTCGGATTGCCGACTGTTGGAGAAAGACTTGGAACAGGAGTCACAGAACAGGCTGGTGGATCTGCTCCTATAGTGCCAAATTCACAGCTAAAATAGTGCATTCTTTCGGCGCCTTCTGCATATCCGCAACCGACTTCCAGAAAAGGACACGCTGTAACGATCGCCCAATGCGGCGGACTATCATGCCAAGACTGCATCGTGATGCGCACAGTATCATCATCCGGGTAATTATTACGGGCAAGAATCTCGCCTAATCTCGTATATTGATAACCAGCGCAGTGCACTCTATCAAATGGAGTATAACCGCCGTTAAAGTTAGTACACGCTGGTACGCCTGGAGCTAGAGGGGGCGGCTGTCGGTAGTGGCTAAAATAATTTCTATATGCCATGTCCTGCGAGTGGTAGCGAGCGGCTTCACGCAAGGTGTTATTGACCGATACTGAACCCAGGCCGACAGCCGCCCGAGCATCGTTAATCCCCTGCACGACCTCATTCTCAAAATCATCTTGACTCACAGGTGGATAATTGGCATGGTTAATCGAACAAGATATGCTTTTAGGCGAAAGATTAAGTAGCGGATTATTACCTGTCGGCTGACCATTACGATCTATACCTATTGCATAAGCATAAATTGGGTGAACTCGCTGATCTTTCAAGCTATCGGGAATCGCAAAACTGAACCCGTGATTGGCATTGCCGCCGCAGCTATTGGCTACGGCTTGCTCTCTTGTTTGTGATGCAGTCACTGCACCCACAAACCTACCTGAACCCGCAGGCCCATCGGCATACAAATGCACCTGAAGCGGTATCGTAAAACGATTGCCATCACACGTCCATCCGGTCAAATTCTGACAATTGGCAGTATCATGAAAACCTATCGCAGCTATATCCTGGACAGGAGGCAATGAAGGCAGATCGCCTCCTCCTATAGACTTACTTGTTTTTATCCCTAGTGTTTGTCCTTGATCGGTAGTAATCGATTGACTAACCAGTCGGCCATTTTGCAGATACCCCTGTACAGTAACTTGTGAAAAAGGCAAAACATCGAGTATTTGAGCGCCTGTGTCCAGCGGGTACAAAGTTGGTTGCGGAGCAATCGCCTCTTTTGTATCCAATCCGCTACTTGTTGAAGTGGCAGAGATTAAATAGTCCTGGCTCGTAGAGAAATTTTTTTTAGATTCATAGGAGGAAGTGTTTGCTAAATACCCGTGATACGTGACAATGTCATATCCGCCTTTTGCCTGTTGCTCGAAAGACCCCGTGCGGTTGATAAGCAATGAAAAAACTATCATTGCAGCACCTACGATAATTATGGTAGCGATGCCAATCGTCTGGACAGCCACCTTCCAGGGTACTGACTGGCGCCAATTGATTCCCATGTATACCCATCAAGTTAGTTTATTTGGAGCAAAAAGTCAAGAAAATTACTTCTTAATTGTAGTGGCGTTAGGAGTATTAATTCCTGTCATCGGTTGATCAATTTCAACAAAAGGAGTAGGAGTTGGTTTAACTACCTGAGCAGGCGGCGGAGTTGGTGTCGGTTGAGCGTCTGGTTTTTTAGGAGTATCGGCTGCATTGGTTACCATCCCAAACAGCGTTGAAGCTGCCACAAGCACTGGTGTCACCATCTTTTTAATCGGATGTTTATTCTCGGTTTTAGGGGTTTGCGGTGGTGAAGGCATCTCAGACGATTCTGACATAACATTAGTATACACCATTATGCTAAAATCATTAGAATGAGCGATTCGGAGCCCCAATTAAATGCAGAACAAAAACAAGCAGTCGAGTATACTTCTGGTCCACTTCTGATTATTGCAGGAGCGGGAACCGGTAAAACGACTGTTATCGTCGAAAAAATTAAACATCTCATTCATAAAAAAATTGCTCGGCCTGAGGAAATTCTGGCACTTACTTTCACCGAGAAAGCGGCTTTTGAGATGCAGGAGCGAGTTGATCGGGCTATGCCATATGGTTACACCCAGATGTGGATTATGACATTCCACTCATTTTGCGATCGCATCCTACGCAATGAGAGTATTCATATCGGTCTTGATCCCGCCTATCACTTGATGACTGAATCAGAGGCAGTCCAATTTTTACGAAAAAATTTATTCAAGATGAATTTAAACTATTTTAAACCTCTGGGTAATCCGACCAAATTTACCAGCGGCTTAGTGACTCATTTTTCCCGACTCTCAGATGAAGATATTAGTCCTGAAGAATATATCAAGTGGACGCAAACTATGAAGTTTGAAACTCCGGAGGAAGAAACCAAAGAAAAAGAACTCGCTCACGCCTACAAAGCTTATGAAGATCTAAAGATTAAAGAAAGTTCGCTTGATTTCGCCAATCTAATTTCCAATGCCCTCAAGCTATTTCGCGCTCGTGCCAATATTTTGACCGAATATCAGAAAAAATTTAAATATATTTTGGTTGATGAGTTCCAGGACACAAATATTTCCCAAAACGAATTAGTTAGACTGCTCGTTGGCAAAAGCGGTCACCTCACAGTTGTCGCCGATGACGATCAAAGTATTTATAAATGGCGCGGCGCGGCTATCTCCAATGTTATCCAATTTCGCAAAAATTATCCGGATATCAAAATTATCAGCTTGACTCAAAATTATCGTTCAACTCAAGCTATTTTGGATGCTTCGTACAAACTTATTCAACATAACAACCCCGATAGATTAGAAGTAAAAGAAAAAATCGATAAAAAACTCCAGTCTACTCGCCAGAAAAAAGGCGCTATCCCAGAATTAATTTACGTGAATCGTGTAGAAAATGAAGCCGACGCAGTCGCCAAAAAAATTCTTGAGTTAACAGACGAAAAGAACTTAGATTTTGGCGACTTTGCCATACTTATTCGTGCCAACAGTCATAGTGATCCATTTGTACGAGCTCTATCTCGACACGGCGTACCGTATCAGTTTTTAGGTCCAGGCAAACTTTTCAAGCAACCTGAGATAAAAGAGTTTATCGCCTACTTAAAATTTTTAGTGAATATCGAAGATTCGGCCAGTTTATACAAAGTTCTCGCCATGGATCAATTTGCACTCGACGGTCGCGATATGGCCTCCATCATGGCGTTTATCCGAAGAGCTAATGTAACTTTGTTTGAAGCCGTTGAGAGAATTGACGACATTTTTTCCTCTGCTGAAACCAAGGAAAAAGTCAAAAAAATTGTCGAGATGGTCTATCGCCACCTTAAACTTATTCCCCGCGAATCAGCTGGTCAAATACTCTACTACTTTATGGAAGACACTGGCATGATCCAAAAATTTATTGGTCCAGATGCTGCCAAGTACGAAAAAACTTCTCAAAATTTAGCCCGATTTTTTGATAAATTAAAAACCTTTGAGGTTGAACACGAAGATGCTTCTGTGTTTGCTGTTACCGACTGGATTGATCTGGCAATCGAGCTTGGCGAGTCGCCTATTTCGGGAGATTTCGACTGGGCCAGCGAAAATGCTGTGAATATCTTAACTGTGCATGCTTCCAAAGGTTTGGAATTCCCAGTAGTTTTTGTGGTCAATCTCGTTTCCAACCGCTTTCCTACCTCTGAGCGCCACGAACAAATACCTATTCCCGAACAACTTATCAAAGAAATTCTACCTGAGGGAAATTATCATGAGGAAGAAGAACGACGCCTTTTTTATGTAGCAGCGACGCGCGCGCGCGATCGACTTTATTTAACTGCGGCCAACTATTACGGAGAAGGTAAACGCGAGAAGAAAGTTTCGTCTTTTGTCACCGAGATGTTAGGGGAGGATGTCTTAAAAAAAACTGCAGTTGATATCGATCAATTAAGTATTCTTGATTTTGCACCCATACCTAAAAAAGAGAAACCCCTCACAAAAGCCAGTTTTTCACTTAATTATTTATCCTATTCGCAGATTGATACATTTAAGATGTGTCCGCTACATTACAAACTTAAATATATTTTAAAAATTCCTACTCTCCCTACTGCAAGTTTAAGTTTTGGTACTACTTTGCACGAAACACTTCGACAATTCACTGATGCACTCATGAAAAAAGAATTACCCCAAGATAACAAAGCATTCATCTACGAGCTTTATGAAAAAAATTGGAATGGTCTGGGCTATATGAGCAAATCTCATGAAGAAAGTATGAAAAAAAGAGGTTTTCAGTACCTAGATGGTTACTTGCAGGGAGATTTGCATCATCTTGATAACCCGCCGATTGCACTTGAGCAAGCTTTTGTTTTTCCTCTTACCGCCAACCTCAAAATCGGCGGCAAAATCGACCGTGTAGACAAAATCGATGGCGGTATTGAGATCATCGATTACAAATCCACTGATTACTCATCCAAACGTTTACCCACAGATCGCGAACTTAAACTCAATCTTCAGTTATCAACATATGCCTTAGCTGCCCAAAACATTCAATCTGATATTTTTAAAAATAACGGCGATAAAGTCACCTTAACCCTATATCTTCTTGATAAAGCCGCTAAAGTTTCAACCACACGTACCCTTGAAGAACTTGAAAAAGCCAAAGATGAGATTATCAAAGTCCGTGACGAAATTCAGACCTCAGATTTCAGATGTAAAGGCAATCCCTTATGTTTAAACTGCGAATACAAACTCTACTGCGAAAGTACTTGATTACATAGAAGTTAAGAAAGCATCCAAAGCAGCTGATTCTTCCTGAATAGCATCTTTAAGTTTTTTTGCTCTTGATATTTGCTCCAAGACTGGCTCGACCACATCAATCTCAACTCCGAAATCATTCCTGAAAATTACTGCAGGTCCTGCGTTAGCTGACCCTTTATATCTAGAATATGACTCGTATGACTGCATTACCTTGCGAGTTAAATCCTTTCTTCCTCCGATGTTATTTCGAAAAATTCTATTCCAAATAGGAAGTGCATCATCATACGCTTGTTTTACTGTTTGTGGATCTTCCCAATCTGGGCCCGAAAAGGCACCGGCAAAGTAAAGATTTTGTCTGGTAATAATAGTGAGTTTATCAAACTGATATCTTCGTAATCGATATGGTAATTTTTCACCCCGGCTATTGTCTTCTACAAAATCTCTACTTTCCACTTCTCTCCAAAAATTCACAGGCTGTGGCTCGATAGAGTAATCTAATTCTTTGTTCATGTATGAAGTATTATAGAAAACATTTAGCAATAGTCAATAAATAAATAGTTCATTAATGATATAATTTGATGTCGTATGACAGAAAAATTTACTCAATCTCCTGGGTTTTATCGATTTGGCGAAATCGCCGTACCTGCTTTAACCTGGATACTTATTTTATTACCTGTTTGGTTATCACCGTTTCATCCAGCAGTAGTCGCTTATTTTATCATCGCCTTTGATCTCTACTTTTTTTATAAATCATTAACCACCACCTACTATGCTGTGGTTTCGTACCGCACTATTGAGGTAGTTTCCAAAATTAATTTTGCCAAAAAGCTCAAAAGTTTCACTGGCGGGGAAGAAATCCAACACTTCATTATTATTCCCAATTACAGTGAACCAATCTATAAGCTCGAGTCATCAATTGAGTCATTTGTAGAAAACGATATTCCCTATAAAAACTTGCATCTTGTACTCGCTTTTGAAGATCGTGAAGTCGAAGCACGTGAGAAAGAAAAAATACTGAGAAACAGATTCGGCCGCTATTTTAAAGATATTATTTCCTCATACCATGTTCTCAGTATCGGGGAGGTAGCAGGTAAAGCCAGTAACCAAACCTATGCTGCCAAAATAGTCGATACATATACTCAAGAAAAGGGGTATCTCAGGGAAAATTGTCTTATTACTATCTGTGATGCCGACAGCCATCTCTCAAAAAATTATTTTTCATACCTCACGCTTGAGTACCTTAAAGATGAGAATCGACAATATCACTTTTATTGGGCGCCAGTACTTTTATACAATAATTTTTGGCAACTGCCTTTTTTTGTACGCATACAAGCCACATTATCTTCGATTGTTAGACTAGCTTTTCTATCTCAAAGAGAGAAACTCATCCAAATCTCAACCTATTCAACCAGCCTCTGGCTACTGAATAAAGTTGGGTATTGGCACGTGGATATAATTCCCGAGGATTGGCACATTTATTACCAAGCATTTTTTGAATTTGGCGATAAAGTCAGAACCATTCCTCTTTTCACAATCACCAATGGCGACGCAGTTTATTCGGGAAGTATCATTAAAACCCTTCTGAACCGGTACGATCAGGAACGACGCTGGGCTTGGGGAGTCACAGACGTAGCCTACATATGGAAAAAGTTTTTTACCTCAAAAGAGATTCCCTACTCGATCAAACTTCGTAAATTACTCTATCTTGCCGAAACCCATCTTCTCTGGCCAACGTCATTTTTTATCCTGACTATCAGTGCGTCGATTCCGCCACTTATCAATCCGTTGTTTAAACGTACCGTACTGGGGTTTATTTTACCTCAGGCTTCGGGACTTATACTTACATTGGCCTCAATCATGTTGCTTCTTTATATTTACTTGGATTTCCAAATCAGAAATAAAATGAATATTAAAACCAAAATTATTAACGTGCCGTTTCTTCTTATTCAGTGGTATCTTCTTCCGCTTGTGTCTTTTGTATTATCATCGCTGCCTGCGCTTGACGCCCACACCCGACTCATTCTTGGTAAAAAAATCACCTACAAAGTCACAGAGAAGGTGTAAAATAGTAAAAAATGCTCAACTACCTGTTTACGCAAACTCCTCTGGCTTTTTTCATACAGGATTTCTGGCGCGATGAGGCCTACTCGTACTTTCTTTCTAAAAAAAATTTCTTGCAGATTATTCTTCTCAGTTTTCAGGATTTTTCACCGCCGTTATACCACTTCTTACTAAAGATTTGGATGGCTTTTTTTGGTTCATCGGAGATTTCTATGCGGTCAGTGTCGCTTTTTTTCTTCATTGGCACTCTTTTTACCGCTTTTCATTTTTGTCTGGATGTTTTCCATTATGACCATCGCAAAAGTTTCTTGGCCATGCTGTTTTTTTTAATTAATCCTATTTTGCTGTATTACGCGTTTGAGGCCCGTCCCTATAGCATGTTTGTTTTTTTGGTTAC
>CAYLXX010000006.1:7642-44150 GCA_964387955.1 uncultured Gammaproteobacteria bacterium | reverse complement strand
GTTGAGTCAAATAAGTTGGTTGATGTACTTGAATTAGCCAAGAAAAAGGCATTTTCTGGAGATATACCTTCACAATGCACAAGTAAATTCCTTGGATACAGAGTAAAAGTCTTATTTAATGGATATGAGCTGTATTTTAATTGCCAGAATACAAGCTACCAACTGATGCAAAGTTATACTTTTGTTTCGGGTATCACATCAAGCGTGGGAGCTGGCGGTGCAACAATCGACTTCCCACCACTTACTTTGAATCAGTCTGTGACAGTAACTCCTAATGGAGCAATTAGACTCACCAATAGCGATGCGAGTAGTTGTTACCAAATAACAGTTAATAGTGCCGGTATAATCAGTAATGGTCCTGTTGATTGTCCGCAACCCATATAGCATGACAAAAAAAAACCAATACGGATTTACTCTTGTTGAGCTGCTTGTATTCATTGCTATATTGAGCGTTTTTTTTGTGACGGCTGTGACAGTTGCAGTCGCATCTTTACGGAATATAAAAACCAATGAACAGAGGATTATGGCGACTCGGTACGCGGAAGAAGTTGCAGAATGGGTCAGATCTGAAAGAGAAGCTGATTGGCCTGCTTTTATACTGCATGGTAGTGATTTTGGACAATTTTTTTGTTTTAATCAAACCCCAATTCAAGCTTGGCCAACTGATCCTAATCCTGCAAATTGTACTTTCAACAGTTTACAACCCGCTCTTTTCAGACGTTCGATGGTCCTTACAACGTATGGCAATAATAACCAAGCAAAGGCAACTATTAATGTGTCATGGAATATAGGCACAGGCTCGACACTCAATGTACCGTTAACCGTTGATTTTGCAGTATGGGAACAAAGACCATGAACTCTTTCCGCCACCGCTATGGATTTACCCTAATTGAAATTATAGTTGTGGTGGGTGTCATTGCACTTGCTCTACCTGCTTTATTTTCGGTACTTTTTGTGGTTTTACAGCAGCAGGTTAAAGTGACTCGTTTAAATGAAGTTAAAAAAGAAGGCGACGCTGTACTACAACTTGTTGAAGCTAAAATAAAAGATAACGCCCAAACTATCTGGGGATGCGCTGATAATCTTCAATGTGATGGTCCCGAAAATCCTATTACTACAATTTGTACATCAGGTACACCACCAGATAATGCAGGCTATGTGAAGAAATTTAATTGGGCCTCTTCGGGTCCTAATAACAACTGGTTTGCATTTCTCCCAGATGGTGAGAATTCTTCGATTCAATATATTACTTCTTCTGGAATAACCACCATAACTAGTCCCAAGGTCATAGTTGATTTTCTGAGCTTTTCAGTTACCTGTAACAAAAAATCAACATACTCCAACCCCACTGTAACTTTGAGTTTTAATATCTGTTACAGGACAAATGGGAACTATGATTCTTGTAGCAATGTACCTCCGGAGGATCTGGTACAGTTAACGTATAGGACAAATATTGTGCTGAGAAAACTCTAAATCTCTTGACTTGCCTACTGTTTTCATTAATACTGTAGATTAGAAGGATTTTTAATATGGACTTTGCCACATTCACCATTGAGATTAACGAACGATTTACTCGCATAGCTGACCTGAAGTCAAATGGCGATTTGTTGGAGATGCAAGCTTTGGGTTACAAGGACACAGTCCCCTACTTTTTTTCTACTGAAAATGATCAATTAATCGATAAGCAGGCCCAAATGATTGAAGAACTCGTTTCTCATCTGAGAATTCGCAAAAAGAATGTGAATATCATCATACCTGATGCATATACATTTTCCCAAATTATTGAGATGCCAGAACTTAAAGAAAAGGAGCTGCTGGCAGCCATACGCTATCAAGCAGATGAGTTTATCCCGATGCCAATAGAAGACACTGTACTTGATATTGAAGTATTATCACAAAATCCCAAAACCAAAAAACTCCTTATATTTATCGTAGCCTGCCCGAAAAAAATAATTGAACAGGTAAAAAAAACCGTCGAAAAAGCCCATTTAATACCCGAAAATATGGAAAACGAACTCAGTGCCGCCGGACGTCTCACGAGTTTACTTTTTAAAAAGGGTACGACAACGGCTGGAACTGCCAGCATCGTAGTGAATTTCGGAAATACTCAGAGCTCTTTGTATCTTTTTGATAACACCTCTGGACTTATTATTATGGCTCGTACCTTTAAGCTCGGTCTTGAATTATTTGTCAGAGAAGTGAAAATTAATATGAGCCTTGACGATCAAAGAGCGTTTGAGGCGATCCGTAATAGTGCTGCTCAATCACAAACAATCTTGCCGATTATCAATCCTGGGCTAAAAGAATTTGGCCAAGAGGTGGAACGCTTTATGTTGCTTGCCCGCGAGCATCACAATGTAACGATTTCCAATATTTATATGTATAACTTTGATGTGTTTTGCCCGTTATTGGGTCAAACTATGAAGAGCAAATTTACTATACCTCTGGAATCTTTACCAATAGGTAATCTTTTGGCCAAAAATTCAATCTCAACCTCGTTTGCCACCTACATGTCGTCCTTCGTGTCAGTTATAGGTGGCATATTAGAATGAAAAAAAGAATCAATTTATTCCAGTTTGGCACGCAGAATGCTCCGCCTGCAATTGTTGTTCGGGTGCAAAAGTATTCAATCGGTGTGGGCATGGTACTGTTTATAATTTTTTTGAGTATCAATGCTATATTTTTATCATTTAGACTCAGACTCAATTCCCTTAAACAGCAGAAAAGTAGTCTGCTCTCACAACTTGTTGAAAATCAAGATATCGAAGCTCAAATACTGTATTTTTCCAAAAAACAGAATCAGTTGACTGTTTTTGGCAAAGAAGATGCTAATTTTCTTCCCTACTATACACTTCTTAAAGATATTTTGGTTTTTTCGTCTAACTCACCAGTATTACAATCAATGTCCATTGATAAAGATAAAAAAACTGCATTTGTTGTTGAATTTGAGGATTTCTCTAAAGCCTATGACTTTCTCCATTATGTAGAATCCGATAGCTTTCTTAAGAATTTTCTTGCATTGAAGTTGGAAAAATTAACTATTGCTGAAAATGCGCAATCAATCACAAAAGGGTATGAGTTACATTTTTCCGGTACATTTAAACCTATCAATGAATCAGATTTTTAAAAAATACCAGTCATTACTTATCGCTTGTGTTGTTTTTATCATTCTCTCTTTTATGATTTATATTGCTGTAACAAATTTTTTAAAAACTCAAGCTGAGCTTATCTCGACTCAAACAGAGGTCGATGGTCTAGATAAAAAGGTGCGCGTGCTTGAATCAAACAAAGCCTTGACTCAATCACAAATTACCAACTACAATAAACTACTAACACAATTAATCCCAGATCAAGAGGACTATTTTTCCATACTCTTTGCACTGGAGCAGCTCTCCGAGAAAACAGGTTTTAAAATAATTGGCTACTCAATTCAGCTTTCAGAATCTTCTCCTGAGAAGCTGCAAGTTCAAGTGCAGGGTGACGGCGACTCAGAAGCTTTTTTGAAATTTCTGAATGATTATAAATTTGCTGGCGGAAGGTTTATCACCAATGAATCAATCTCATATACTTCCGGCCAAGTTGGTCAAATACATCTTGCCCTTAATTTCTACAGCAAAAAAGTTAATCCAGGTGAAGGAGAATTGGCAGTACTTACCCCAAAACAGATAGATCTTATGCAGGAAATACAAAGCAAAACCACAGTAGTATTTAAAGATGCAGAGCCTGTAGTTACTTCTTATCCGACAAAATCAAATCCTTTTTAAATTATTTTCAAGAAGTTATTTATTTTTTCTCTTGAGTAGTTTACGCATGCCTTCGGAGATTTCGGCGCCTTTGGATAACCAATATTTGAGCCTTTCGTCGTTGATGAGGATTTTGGCAGGTTGAGCCATAGGCTCGTATGTGCCTACTTTTTCAAGGTAAGCGCCATCGCGTTTTTTGCGTTTATCAAGCGCCACAATACGGTAGCTGGGGTGTCCTTTTTTGCCAAAGCGCATTAATCTGATTGTTACTGCCATAAGTTAATCACAATTATACAAGAATCAGGGCATTTTTGCCAAAGCATTTTTGGCGGCTTGCTCTTCGGCCATTTTTTTGGAGCTACCAGTGCCATATGCCAGAAGTTTGCTTTTTATAGAAACTGACACCTTGAAGTATTTTTTGTGCTCAGGCCCGCTCTCTTCGATAAGTTTATAGCCTGGGAGTACCCGGTATTGAGCCTGGGCCAGTTCTTGAAGTCTGCTTTTGGGAGAAAGGTAGAGCTTGTTTTCGACAATATGGTCTAATTTATCTTTAAAAAGGTGCTTGGCGACAAATTGGTAGGCAGCTTCAAAGCTTTGATCAATAAAAACAGCGGCAATAAGTGCCTCGAAACAGTCGGCTAAAATATTGATGTTTGTGCGGCCGTTCCCCCGTTCTTCACCCTTGGAAAGATAGAGATATGAACCCAAATTAAGCTTTTGGCCTACCTCTCCCAAACTTTCTGTTCGTACGATTGAGGCTTTTATATCTGTATAATCGCCTTCTTGGAGTAATGGGTATTTCCGGTATAAGTAAATTGAGGTTATAAGAGAGAGTACGCTGTCTCCCAAAAACTCTAATTTCTCATTTGAGGGAAGGACTAGTTTTTTGTGTTCGTTGAGGTATGATCGATGCACGAAGACATTCTCGAGAAGAATTTGATCTTTAAATTTGATGCCAATTGCTTCCTCTAGTGGTAGAAATTTTTGAGTTGCCATATTAATGTTTTACAACATTTCCAAGAACTGCGTTGATGAATGCGTATGACCGATCTCCACCAAGTTCTTTAGCCAGTTCTACTGCCTCATTGATAATGACCTTTTCGGGCTCTTTTTTTTCAATTTCTAGCTCATATATGGCTAATCGAAGAACCATAAGGTCTGTTTTGGCAATTCGTTCAATAGGAAATTTAGGCGCATATTCTTTGATACGAGCATCAATTTTATCTAAATTTTTGAGAATTTCCTGAGAAGTTTTGTTGTCCGGAAAAGGTAGATTACCTTGGAGGTCAAAAGAGGAGGCAAATAGATTTTGAATAATATCGATACGCTGCTTGTGGCGACTGTCCATACTTACTTACCGCAATTTTTGCATGGTCTGTGGGGTATTTTCATACTACCACAGTTTTTGCATTTGACAAGATTGGGGAGGGATTTAGCTCTCGCATGGAGGCGTTTGCCTTTACGTTGAGTAGAATGTTTGCGTTTTGGTAGTGGTGCCATAGGATTTACTTCAGATATTGTAACAGGAAAAGGCCTGAATCACAAGGGAATTAGTCTCTTGCTATCTGATTTATGCGGAATTTTTCGACTCGCTGCTCAATTACGGGAAAATCTCTCATCTCGTATTTTGATAAAAATTGCTGCACAGCTTTACGTGTAGATTCAATCAATGGTAAGTCTGAAAAACTGGCAATTTTGAGGTCTCGATAGCCGTGTTGTCTGGTGCCAAACATATCTCCTGGACCTCTAATTTTGAGATCGTATTCCGCAAGATCAAGCCCGTTTTGATTTTTAGAAAAAAATGCTAACCGGCTTCGGCTTGCAGGTTCTTGTACCTCGGAAAAAAGTAAGCAGTATGATTGTTTGTCGCTTCTCCCAACTCTACCTCTGAGTTGATGCAATTGAGCTAGTCCAAATCGATCTGCACCCTCGATAAGCATGATTGTTGCATCTGGAATATCTATTCCTACCTCTACTACCGAAGTAGAGACGAGAATATTGCACTCCTTATTTTTAAAAATCTGCATGGTTGCTTCCTTATCTTTCGGTTTCATTTTGCCATGAAGCAGTGCTAATTTAAAATCTGGGAACACATCTTTTTGTAATCGATCAAACTCCTTTGTGGCCGCTTTCACAGTTTGCATCGTCTCAGTTTCTGACTCTTCGATGAGAGGACAAATTATAAAAACTTGGTTGCCCGCAGCTACATGTTTTTTTATCCAATCGTAGGCATTGTCTCGTTTTTCGGGAGGTACAAGATACGTTTTGATAGGCAAGCGTCCTGCCGGCATCTCATCAAGAATTGACATTTCCAGTTCGCCATAAATAGTTAACGCAACGGTTCTGGGAATAGGTGTAGCTGTCATAGTAAGCAAGTGAGGATTGATGCCTTTTTGTTTTAAGACTGCTCTCTGGGCAACACCGAAGCGATGTTGTTCGTCAATGACGACTAATCCTACTTTTTCTGTATTGGCGTCTGAATGTAATAAAGCATGAGTGCCAATCATTATGTCAAAATTATCAGCGGTAACTTTTTTAGATATAGCTTTGTTGGAGCCAGTTTGCAAACCAATTCGTAAATGCAAGGAGTCAAATAATTTGTTAAATGTTTGAAAGTGTTGTTGGGCAAGAATTTCCGTCGGAGCCATGTATAAGGTTTGAAACCCATTTAGATGCGTGAAGTAAGCGGCGTAGGCCGCAACGATTGTCTTGCCCGATCCTACATCTCCCTGCAAAAATCTATTCATCGGCGACGCTTTTAATAAATCTTCCAAAACTTCGCGAGTTGCTCGTTGCTGAGCATTGGTAAGTGCAAATGGGATCGATGCTTGAAACTCTATCATTTTCTTGGAGATCTCTCCCCCATTTTGGAGTTTATGACCAACGACCTCTTTTTTCCACTCTTTTCTGATAAGCTGAGTTGCTAATTGGATCGTAAAAAATTCATCAAATCCTAGGCGGTGACGGGCCTTTTGTGCATCTTCGAGATTGTCTGGAAAATGGGCAGTGTGGTAGGCTTCATTTTCTCCCATTAAGTCATTGGCAGCTAAAATTTCTGCGGGCAGCCATTCTTCTAGATTTTCGGCGGTTTGAAGTGTATACCAAACTTTTTCACGAATAGTTCGCGAAGACAAACCGCGTGTCTCAGGATAAATAGGTACCAAACGACCAGTATGTATCGGTTGATCCCAACCAGAGACATCATATTCCTTGGGCATCATCGAGACTTGTTTAAAAAATTGTTTGATAGTTCCCGACGCTGTTATTTCCGAGCCTTTTTTTAAAATTTGAAGAATATATGGTTGGTTGTACCAAATGAGCTCGATTTTTCCGGAGGTATCTGCAACAGTTACTTTCTGAATTTTAAAACCCCGTCGTGTATAAACATTCTCTGTTTTTTCTACTGTACCTTTAATAGTTACAGTCTCACCTTGCTGTACATTCCCAATTGGCGATATGATCGAGAAATTTTCATACCGTGAAGGAAAGTATCCCAGTAAGTCAGCAAACGTTTCCACGCCAAGAGACTTGAGTCTTTGGATGGTGAATGACTTGGTTCGGGGTAAAAGATCGATTGAGTCAGATAACATGTTACCTTAAAGATAACAAAGGCAATGCCAAACTACCTAAAACCAGAAGAATAGATGAGACTGCAATGATAATTTTAAGCACGACATCGGCTTTTATACGTTTCATGCCTTTATTATAGCGTTTTTTAGTCATTTTTTGTATACTTTTACTCTATGTATCGTACGAGACGTTTCAAATCTCCTTTGCAATTTAAGCAGAACCTGGTTACGTACGGACTTTTAGCCGCTTTTGGAATTGTTATTTTTGGATTCCTGGTGACATTTGTCGTCTTTGCCTGGTATGGGCGCAATCTGCCGTCTCCTGGTAAATTGAGCGAAGGCACCTCTGGTTCAACTGTTTTTTATGATCGGGACGGTAAAGTACTCTACGAAATTTCCAAAGATAAAAATAGAGTACCTGTCGCAGCTGGTGATATCTCAAATTATCTAAAGCAAGCTACAGTTTCCATCGAAGATAAAAATTTTTATAAACATAAAGGTATTTCGCGATTAGGTATCATTCGGGCTTTTATTAATACGCTCTTGGGCCGCGGGGTACAGGGTGGTTCGACGATTACCCAGCAGCTTATCAAAAATGTTTTGTTAACCTCGGAACGAAGTCTTTCGCGTAAAGTCAAAGAAGCCATTCTGGCATCTGAAGTAGAGCGCAAATACAGTAAAGACGAAATTCTAGGGATGTATTTAAACGAAGCACCGTATGGAGGTAATTACTATGGAGTCGGTGCAGCCGCCAAAGGCTATTTCGATAAAGACCCTAAGGATTTAACACTCCTTGAAGCGGCAATTCTGGCCGGTTTACCCCAAAGTCCTTCTCGCTACTCGCCATATATAGGTATGAAAGACCTATGGAAAGGGCGCGCTCAAGATGTCCTTCGACGTATGAGAGAGGACGGGTATATTACGCGCAAACAAGAACAAGATACCGATTCCCAAGTTGAGGGGTACAAATTTTCGGCGCCAAAGGTCGCTATTACTGCACCTCACTATGTATTTTATGTACGCGAGCAAATTGAGAAAGAATATGGTGCAGCAGCTACACAGCATGGATTGAAAGTGCAAACCACCATTGACTCAGATCTTCAGAAAAAAGCCGAAAAAATTGTTCGTGATGAAGTCGAAAGTCTAAAAAGCGCCAAAGTCGGCAATGGTGCTATGGTGATTTTAAATTCCAAAACAGGCGAGGTGTTGGCGTACGTCGGGTCGTATGATTTTAACAATGAAGAATACGGTAAATTTGATGTCGCAGGTGATGGTATGCGCCAGCCAGGATCTTCGCTTAAACCGTTTATTTATACACTGGCATTTGAAAAAGGTTACACGCCTGCAACTGTTTTGATGGATGTAAAAACTGCTTTTTTTAATCCTGGTCAAGCCGATTACACGCCGGTGAATTATGATGGTAAATTTCGAGGACCAATGCAGTTGCGATTCGCATTGGCCAATTCAATCAATATACCAGCAGTAAAATTATTGGCTATGGTGGGGATGAAAGATTTTCTCCAAAAAGCCTACGATGCAGGACTTAAATCTTACAATCCAACTCCCACCAATATGAGTCGCTTTGGACTGGCTGTTGCTCTCGGCGGAGGTGAAACAACACTTCTTGATTTAACTTCAGCCTACACAGTTCTTGCCTCAAGCGGCGTGAAGCGCGACGTGCAGTTGTATACAGAAATTAAAGATTTTAAAGGTAAAACTCTTTTTAAAGCTCCCAAGCCTCATGAACAACGTGTTTTTTCGCCAGAAGCAACTTTTTTAACTTCACATATTTTGTCTGATAATGTCGCTCGATCCGAGGTGTTCGGTCCCAATTCATACCTTCGCGTACCCGGTAAAACCGTGGCCGTGAAAACAGGAACGACAGATAACAAAAAAGATAACTGGGCAATGGGTTACACGAATGATATTACTGTTGGTGTTTGGGTCGGCAACAATGACGGTACTCCGCTTGATCCGCGTATCGCATCTGGTGTCACTGGCGCCTCGTCAATTTGGAACAAAATGATGGTCGAAGCGCTTAAGAAATACAAAGATGGCATACCCAATAAACCAGACAAAGTGAAGGCTTTGGAGATTGATTCTTGGCTTGGAGGTTTGCCCCGCGATGACAAAAAACGTTCCGAGTACTTTATTGAAGGCACTGAACCCAAAGATATTGCACCATTTTATAAAAAATTAAAAATATCCAAATCTACTGGTAAACTTGCCAATGAAGTCGAAATAAGATCCGGAAATTATGACGAAAAAGAATTTATTGTTTTCACCGAAAATGATCCCATCTCAACTGACGGAAAAAATCGTTGGCAAGAAGGTATTGATGCTTGGGCTAAGGCACAAGGTGATGATAAATTCAAGCCACCCACCGAGACTTCCAACAGTAACTCAGATGATATTATTGTCAGTATTCGTAATCCCGGAGATCAGTCGACAGTCGATCACAATTTTGAATTACGAGTCAGAATTACATCTGGTTCTCCTGTAAAAAACACTAAAATTTATATCAATGGATCAGAATTCAAGAGTTATGATGGCGATCGCGATGAAATTGTTGAACAAATGAGTTTACCAAGTAATGGAACTTACGAAATCAAAGCAGTAGCAACTAATGAAAAAGACAAATCTGGCGTATCAATCAATCATATAGGAGTGAATGTGCCATGGGATACTACACCAACTCCTGCACCAACCGCCTCACCCACCCCAACTCCATAGTGTATAATGATTTCTTCTTATGTCTCCCGAATCTTTTTCGGCAAGAAATCACGAAGTTAATTCTATTGAACACAACTGTGGTATTGCCGCAGCCATTCGTACAAGGCCTGACGTAGATATTGTTCCAGTTTTATACTCCATGGGTATCGCACTTCAAGGAAGAGGGCATGAGGGATTTGGAGTTTGGGCAACTGATGGGTACCAAATAGAGCGGCATAAACAAAAAGGTCTTGTCGCAGAAGGTTTTACCGAAGATAAACAAGCCCTTTTCCGAAGACTCAATCCTACACATGGACTGAAGTTTACTCGCTATTCGACATCTGGTGATCTGGACGCGATTCAACCGTTTGAGAATGCCAGCGGCATGGCACTTATTCATAATGGTAACTTAACTAATGCAAGACATCTTCTTAAATTACTTCCCTCAGAATTGCAGGAAAAAGCCAAGAGTGATAGTTGGATTGCTACACATTTACTCGACACTTTTACAGATAACTCTAGTCAAGGAAAAATCGCGCGTATGGCTGAACTTGTTGATGGCGCGGCTAATTTTATTATTGCCGATGGAAAAGCTATTTATGCAGTGCGGGATTATAAAGGCTTTAGGCCATTGATTATCGGCAAATTACCAAATAATGCAGGTTATGTTGCAGTTTCAGAAGATGCTGCGCTAAAACCGATAGGAGCAAAATATATGCGCGAAGTTGATCCTGGGGAGGGAGTTGTGATCGATGAGCAAGGACCGCATACTTTTTTTCTCGACTCAAGAGCAGATCCAGAGAAATTGGCCCGTTGCATTTTTGAACTTATATATTTTGCCTCACCCGATAGTTTAGTTTTTGGAATTCCGGTATATAAAGTGAGAGAACGAATTGGTGAATATTTAGCTGAGACAGATTTAAAAAATGGTTTTATACCAGACGTCATTGGCTACGTGCAAGAATCTGGACTCGTGTACGCCGAAGGATACGCCAGAGCTATGATTGGTGAAATTGCGGCGTGTCCAGAGAAATATGGTATTGCACGTGAGGATGTTGGTCGGGTGACCAGATCACTAGTGCATCGACTCATCCTTGTTAAAAACTCCAATGTTGGTCGAGTATTCACTTCGCCGAACTCCCGTATGGAAAAGGTGGTTAATAAGCATAGAGTCAATCACGCTGCCTTTAAAGATGATATTAAAGACGGAAAAATCAATATAGTTATCACTGACGATTCGATTGTTAGAGGAGACACATCGCCCCCGATTGTGGCTATGTTCCAGAATCAGGATTGGTATGATGATATTCTAGATAAACAAGAAGTTGAGGAAGTTGATATCAATGTTCACCTGCGAGTTGGCAGCGAAAGAATTATGCATCAATGTTATATGGGAATGGATTTTGCGAATCCTCAGGAACTAATCGCGCGAAGACACAATGGCAGTATTAAAGATATTGCACAAGAAATAGGAACGGCATCTTTGCATTATGCAACTAATGGACAAGTTGTGGCAGCTGCCACTGGTAATCCTGAGTTAGCGGAAAAATTTGATAAAAAAGTTTATGAAGAAAACGGTTTTTGCGGCGCATGTTTTACGGGTCGATATCCAGTAGATATTAGTGGGGTGTTGCCCAAAAATGGTCATTAATGAGTAATCTTTTTTAAGATGCGAAAATCTCCTTCAAATACTTTTCTCAATGCTTTAAATCTGATTGCGGCTGCCGGGTGAATCGTGAGAAAATAGGTTAAACCCTCTTTTTTGAGAGTTGTCCCATGTTTTTTCATGACCGGAATCTTTTCTTCGAAGACTCCTTGTATTGCAACAGAACCCATAAGTACAATTAGTTGCGGTTGAATGACGGCAAACTGTTTCATGAGATGAATGCGGCCGTGGGCAATATCTTGAGGAGTAGGAGTACCGCGGTCGGGTAAATATTTCACGGGACTGGTGATGTAGACATCTTCTTCTTTTAAATTTAGAATCTCACGGATATTTCTGCGCAAATATTGTCCCGAGCGGCCGATAAATGGTCGACCGGTTTTGGCCTCATTTTTACCAGGCGCTTCACCAATGAAGACAATATCTGCATCAGGATTTCCTTCTCCTGGTACTGCTTTACCGCTTTTACCTTCCTGACAAATTTTGCAGACTTCTATCCCCTTTGTTATTTTATCTAACTTCTCTTTCTTATCCATCGATGAGGTGAGGGTAAAATTTTTTTAATAAAAACTTAAACGGCTTACCAAACAGTTCTGGATTTTGTTTCAACTTTTGTTTGAGTTCTTTAGGGGAAAATTTCTTTTGACTGACGGATTCATCGCCGAGTTTCAAAACAGCGTCCGAATAAACTTCATACAGAATAAAGTAATGGTTTTCTTGGCGATGCAGATGAGGTACTTCTCTGTTGTAAATCACTTTGTCGATATATTTCATTGGTGCATTCGTGAGTCCGCCCTCTTCTTCCATTTCTCTTTTTAAAGCAGCTTCATTGGTTTCTCCAGCGCTGACATGGCCGCCAATTGGAGAAAGATACACACCCGGATCTTGTTTCTGTGTGTGTTGTTGAACAAGCGTCCAATTTCCCTTGGAGTCTATAACTTCGCAGATAACTGTACGATGCAATAATCCCTTGTTATGTGCTTCTTGTTTGGTGACTTGATATAAAATCTCATCGTTCTCATTCACTATATCGACAATTTCTTGAGGGTTACCCATTTTTGATTCCTAATGTATCTTTAATAGTTTGCAATTCTTTTTTTGCTTCTTCCTCAGAAATATTTTTGGCAATGTTTGAGAAATAAAATCTCATTGTGACATTGTTTTTATAGACATCAGTTACTTCCATATCATGAAGCAAAGGTGATTTTTCAAAAGCAAGTATTTTCATTTGTTCATATGTTTTATCTGTCATTGGTATTGTTAGATCTAATTTAACCACTGCATATTGAGAAGGTGATTGATACATAGGCAATTGCTTCGCATGTGTAATAATTGGTGCAATCTCAATTTCTGCCACATGTACATCTTCTTTGATATTAAAACGATCTTTGTACATTGATTTCAATTTTCCGACAGCTCCTGCATGCTCGTCGATAAAAATTTCTGCTTGTACCCCGTCGCTTAGTAGTGAGTGGTTACTTTTTTTGAAAGAATAATTAATATTAAATTGCTTTAGCAATAATTCAATAGTTCCTTTTAGTTCATAAAAATTGAAGGTTGTAATGATACCGAGTCTGAATTTTTCATCCGGTAAATCATCTTTTTTGGGCAAATAAACTTTGGCTAATTCAAAAAAATTAAGCGTTTCTTTTTTACCCTGATTATCGGCAACATTTTTAATAAGTGATGGTAGTAAAGAAGTGCGCATGAATTTAATTTCTTCGGAAATGGTGTTGGATAGCGCGAGCATCTGCTCGAGATTACCATCGAGTTTGCGAATGGTATCTGCCGAAACCATTGAGTAGTTCATAACTTCGTTGAAACCGCGGTACTTGAAAAAATATTTAATTTTTTTCTGAATCTCAAAAAGCATGTCGATATCTTTTGGCTGTTTAACGTAAGCTGATGGCTGAATATTATTGGGTAAATTATGATAGCCATAAACTCGTGCTACCTCCTCGACTATATCTTCTTTGATGGCAATATCATCTTTGCGAAACGAAGGCACGGAAACAATAAATTTTTTATTTTTATTCTCGACGCCAAAACCCAAGCGACGTAAAATATCTTCGATACGGGTAGGTTCCAGTTCCACACCGATGAGCCGATCGATATCTTTTTGAGTTACTTTAATTATTGTTGGGGTAAAACGTTTCGGGTAGATGTCATACAGCTGTGAGGCAACTTGTGCGCCTGCATATTGTTTTAGGAGTTCTACGCCAAATACCAAAGTTGGCTCGACTCGCTCCTCATCGAGCCCTTTTTCAAAATATGTTGCCGCAACAGTTCTTTGACCGGTAGTCATCGAGGTCTTGCGAATTTTCCGTTTATTGTATGTCTGCACAAAAAACACAATATTTTTAGTTTCAGAAGTTATGGCAGAATTTAGTCCGCCCATAATTCCACATAAATCTATTAAGCCATGTTTGTCTTCAATGACGATGTCTCCACCTGGTAATTTGATATCTCTTCCATCAAGTGTGATCAATTTTTCTCCTTTTTGACTTTCTCGCATATGCATCAAATGGCCCCCAATTTTGTCGTAATCAAACATGTGAGTCGGTTGGCCAAACGAAAGCATGAGGTAATTGGAAATGTCAACGACATTATTGATTGACTGTATACCGCACCATTGCAATCGATTTTTAATCAGCTCGGGCGACGGACCAATGTGTATATTAGATAAAATCAACGCCGTAAATCTTGTACAAAGTTTTTGATCAAATTGTTCAATGTTTAATTGCAAGCTTGTTGAAGATTGTTCAATATTTTTAAACAAATATTTTTCAACAGGATTATCTATAAGTATTGCACGTTTACCAAACTGAGGCAGAATGGCTTGGGCTTCTTGAGCGACGCCAAACACACTGGCTGCGTCAACGCGATTGGAAGTAATTTCGATATCAAATACATAATCCTCCCCGACTTTGTCGACTGTTTCGATAGAAGGCCCGTCAAGGGATAAATATTTTTGCAGCTCATAAGGATCGGCATCGGTATTGAGATATTCGCGCAGCCAATTGTATGTAATTTTTATATTCATTTAAAATTGTTCTAGAAATCGTATATCACCGTCATACATGATACGCAAATCTGGTAGCTTAAGTCCTTCCTTCATCATCATGACGCGCTCCACCCCAATGCCAAAAGCCCAGCCAGTATAGCCGCGACCGACTCCTCCGGCTCTCAAAACATTGGGGTGAACCATACCGGCTCCTCCCAATTCAAGCCAACCAGATTTGCAGACTTTGCACTTGGCGCCATCGATGACTCCTTTGCCGTTGCAAACATCACAGGTAATATCGACTTCAAATGAAGGTTCAGTGAACTGAAAATGAAATGGCCGTAAACGAGTTTGTCTGTTTTCACCGAAAAATTCTTTGGAGAAATAATCAATAGTTCCTTTAAGGTGAGTGATGTTAATCCCTCGATCGATGCACAAACCTTCAAATTGGTGAAACATTGGCACATGTGACGCATCCCAATTGGGTCTATACGTTTTGGCAATATTAATCATGCGGATTGGCGGCGTACCATCAACTCGTTTCATTTCACGTATCTGACCAGATGAAGTGTGAGGAGTGAGCAGCATACGGCCATATTTCTTGTTTTCCGGTGCCTCTATAAAAAAAGTTTCAAAATCATCCCGAGCTGGGTGACCTGGCGGCATGTTAAGCGCTTCAAACGAAAAATATTCCCATTCGATTTCAGGATACGACATGCGGATGAAACCAAGCCGCTCAAAAATACGGCTAATTTCTTCGATAGCATATGTGACCATATGCAGACTCCCCTTTTGGTATTGTTTACCAGGAAGAGTGACGTCGATTGATTCTTTGGTGTCTTCAGAGACCAGCAATTGCTGTTTTTTCTCGGCAATGGCAGCAGTTATACCATTTTTTACCTCATTTAATCCTTGACCATATTCTTTACGTTCTTCAGCCGAAATATTTTTTATATTCTGTAAAAGTTTATTTACTTCGCCGTTGCGACCGAGATATTTTATCTCAAGTTCATTTAAAGCATCTAATGAAGAAATATGCTCTAATTCTTTGTGACAATTAACAAGTAATGTGCGTCCTTCGTCCATGATACATTTATATCACACCTGATAAAAATTGTCACGTAATTTTAAGATTAAATACGATTAAATTTTGACCTGAATTCCGTTATAATACCCGGATGGTAAAAAGCGAATTCATACGGGAGCATTTTATGCATCGAAAAATAAATACCATACCTGAATCAAACGGGAGATGGGGTATGTATGAATCATCGATTCAAAATTATGAAGCCTCTTTTGCTCCGTTGAACTTAAGAGGGAGTTTGGAACAGTTAAAACGAAGAAACCAGAGTCAGCCGTTATACGCACTTGATCTTATGGGTGCAGGTCAAGTTATGCGTGATTTGAAACAGGAAGAGATAATTACGGCTGGAGTTTCGGCAACATTAACCGATACAAGAAATGAGGCCAGTATGATGGATGATGTAAGTCAAGGACTTGATGTTATAGGTGGTGATATTATGACTCAAACACCTTGGTCTAAATTAGATCGTTGGTTAAGGGACAAAGGATTACCTGGATTCGATCTGATTATCTGTAGAGCGCAAGGTGGTTTTGAAGAACTACCACATTATGTATCCTATTACGAAGTTCTTTTTTGGAAAGCATTTAATTTACTTTCACCAGATGGTGGTCAGTTGTTTACCCAGGTTCCTGTATGTGAGTTTGAAACATTTCATGATGAGAAAAAACAATGGTTACAGGCAGTCGGTCAGTTACCAGGAGTGCAATTTGAAAGCAAAATGTGTGATGAATACTATCCCCATGGATCTCTTGAAAAATATATGACATTTGATTTAATGAAGGTGGTGCGAAATCAACAGGATTTTAATCAAGACCTTACTTATAATCGTCACTCAATATTCCCTGCAAAATACTCCACAAAACGTGGATGAAATGCGGATAAACGCGACGTATTTTCTAGAGAAGTTACTTCATCTGCTTAACAATACTTTCGAAGGCTTTAGGATGCTCCGAAGCAAGTTGGGAGAGGATTTTGCGGTCGAGACCGACTTTTTTTGTCTTGAGTTTATTAATAAATGAAGAATAGGTTGTGCCATGTTCTCGTAAAGCAGCATTTAAACGTACTATCCAGAGAGATCGCATGTCTCTTTTACGACGTTTGCGACCGTGGAAGGCATAAGCTCCAGCATGCAAGACTGCTTCTTGGGCTTTTTTGATCTGCTTGTGGCGGCTCATCCAATAGCCTTTGGCAAGGTGCAATGTTTTCTTATGTGATTTACGGGTTTGAACTCCGGCTTTGACGCGTACCATATTATTTTAGTCCGAGCAGACGTTTGATTTTTTTCTCTGGTACGCCGAAGACTTGCTTCAATGTTTTTAATTGTCTAATTTGTCTTTTGGATTTAGATGACCGCAAATGTCTCAAGTGATGAGACCTGTGCAAGAGCTTACCTTTGGCGGTAACTTTGAATCTTTTTTTGGCGGCTTTACTGGTTCTGTGTTTTCCCATGTTATTTTTTTCTAGCAACTACTGCGCGTATGACCCGTCCTTCAATCCGTGGTTCTTTGGAGACATTTACTTCTCCAAGCTCGGCGATGAAGCGTTTCATCAGAGCAAACGCCATATCTTTTTTGACTACTTCACGGCCTTTCAAGCCTAAATTTAATCTGACTTGATTGCCTTCGGTCAAAAATTCCTTTGTCTTATCGATTAACCTCTCCAAATCAGTTGGTGCGATAAACAGAGAAATTTTTATATCTTTGACAATACTTTTTTTAATGCCCTTTTTCGCTTCTTTTAATTTTTTCTCTTCCTGGTAGAGAAATTTTTTGAAGTCAATAATCTTGGCAACAGGCGGCTTAGCCTGAGGCGCAATTAATACCAGATCTAGTCCCGCAGTTTGAGCTTGACGCAGAGCTTCTTCTTTGGAAAGAATGCCTACTTGCTTCCCCTCGTGGTCGATGACCCGAAGAGTAGCTGCTTCAATGCGATAATTAGTTTGATAATACTTGTGCTGTTGTGGTTGTGGACGAAACGGTCTGCGAAATCCCCCGGGTCGTCTGACACCAAAAGTCGGATTATTTAAACTTCTCAATAGATTGTGTTAAATCTGCAAGGAACTGGGCGATTGGTAGCATTCCCAAATCTTTCCCCTCGCGGGTTCTGACGGAAACCATACCTTCTTTCTCCTGTTCCTTCACTCCAATTATAACCATATAGGGGGTTTTTTGCAAGGTCGCTTCTCTGATTTTGGCGCCAAGGGTCTTATTATCAAGATCTTGCCTGGTTCTTATACCATGCTGAGTGAGCTCGTTGTAGATTTTTTGAGCAAGCTGATTCTGGTTATCTGTGACGGGTAGAATGGCTACCTGGACTGGTGCTAGCCAGAGAGGAAAGGCGCCAGCGTACTTTTCAATCAGAAAGCCAAATATCCGCTCGATGGCGCCGATGGACGATCTATGGATAACTACCGGTTCTTCTTGCTCACCCTTGGCGTTGGTGAAGGTGAGATTGAAGCGTTTGGGCATGACGAAGTCATATTGGACAGTGAAGGCGGTATCCTCTTTACCATTGACGTTTTTCATCTGGATGTCGATTTTGGGACCATAAAAGGCAGCTTCGCCAGGTGCCTCATAGCTTTTTACTTTGCGAGTACCGGCAACCTCTTTTATTACTGATTCGGCATGTTCCCAGGCTGCGTCATCTTTGAAATATTTTTTATCATCTTTTCGGTCTCCGAGTGAGACTCGATACCAATAATCTTCGTTAGGCTTAAGACCGAGAACGTGTGTAACATACTCGATCAGGTCAAGCACCTCTTCGATAATCTGCTTAGCCTGATGTTTTGGAGTGATGATGTGAGCATCGGCTAGGCAAAATGTTCTCACGCGCATGAGGCCAGTTAACTCTCCGGATTTTTCAAAGCGGTAGAGTTTGGCCAGTTCTGCAATTCGCATCGGGAGTTCACGATAGGTACGGGGATGAGATTTATACAGTTCAAAGTGGTGTGGACAGGTCATGGGTCGGAGCATAAACTCTTCGTCCTCGATTTTGATCGGCGCATACATCGAATCTTTATAGTAAGGGTAGTGACCTGAGGTCTTATATAGTTCAAGCCGAGCGATATCAGGCGTATAGACATGCATGTATCCTCTCTTTAATTCCTCTTTAATAATAAAATTTTCGAGCTCGCGCCTAATAATCGATCCTTTGGGAGTAAACAGCGGCAGTCCTTTACCAACTAAATCCGAAAAAACAAACAAATCAAGCTCTTTGCCTAATTTTTTATGATCACGTTTTTTGGCTTCCTCCTGCATTTTTAAGTAGTTATCTAATTCTTCTCTAGTGGGAAAAATAGTACCGTAAATGCGTGTCAGCATGGGGTTTTTTTCACTTCCCCTCCAGTAAGCACCGGCAACAGACAAAAGTTTAAAATGTTTTAATTCCTCTTTAGGATTCTGGATATGTCCACCGCGGCATAAATCCTCAAAATTACCGGCTTTATAAAAAGTCAGCGGTTTCCCCTCGCCTGCAAATTCTTCGATGAGCTCTTTTTTGTATTGGTTGTCCCCTGTTTGATCGAGTGCTTCTTGTTTGGTGACTTCTTGTTTAGTAAAACCCGTCCAAGTTTTGGCTATCTCATGCATCTTTTGCTCAATACGGGGAAAATCTTTTTCGGAGATTGGATATATAAAATCGAAATCATAATAAAAGCCGTTTTCGATTGCCGGACCAATAGTGCGTTTGGTATCGGGCCAAAGCTCAACAACCGCAGCGGCCAAAAGATGCGCGGCCGAATGACGAAGATGATCTAAATTTTCATTCATGCCATATTATATACATTTTGATGAAGAATTGGCTATTTAGTGTTGTCCACCTTTGCGACCAGCTGCTGCCGCTTCCTCAGAGGTAAACTCGTGAGCAGTGCCTTTGCGATGAGCTGCTTTCCCACCTAAACTGGCAATGGTTCTCTTTTGTTCATCATCCATGGATGCAAAACCTTTGGTTGAATTGGCCATACTATATCACCCCCTTTCATCATAAAAATAACTTAAACCATAATTTTTAGCATACAATGGCAACATTAAATCAGTATGTATAGGCGGTAAGAGGGAGGTAAGAGATCAATACCAGCACGGTAGAATGCAGGATCCTCGATGGCAGGATTGGCCATCCCAACTAAAGTAGCACGATTGCCAGCCATCACCATTTGGTCCACAATTGGTTTGAACAGACTGTGGGCTTACACAGTGCGGAGGTACAGTAGGTGTGGGAGTACTGGTTGGAACTGAAGTTGGTGTCGGAAACATAGTGGAACTAAAGTGAATATTAACCGTCGCACCACACAAATGATTACTTGTGTTGTGAACATGCTCAGTTCCCCCCATCATATACGTAACTCCTAAGGTATTTGGGTTGGGGAAGTTAATTTTATCGCACGGGATAGTGACCGAGTGTTGGTCGTTTACATATAAGTAACTAGATGGTCCGCTAACAACTTCATGGAAATATGGTAAAGGAGTGTCGTAATAGTTAACTCCTGTCAATAAGAAATAAGGCTGAATATTATCGTTCCAAATATGAGTAAATAATTGTCTAGGGTCGCCGAGCTCGGCGTTAAATGAATCGACCGGATTGCTACAGGATATTTGACCAGAAAGGTCTGCAGTAATGCCATTGTTGAAGATTATATGGACAGATAGTGTGCCTGGTCCACTACAAGGGACGATAAAACCCATGTTTTGACCAAGTTGTAAGGTTGTATCTTGTGCATAAGTGGAAGGAGGACTAGTCCAGGTCACTCCACTAATATCAACATCAGGTTGTATATCCCAATTATGAATATTGACTTGAATATAAAATACATCTGGATGTTCGGATTCAAAATTTGAATCGTCTGGTTTAATGTGTACAACGTTTTCACCATTCGGATGCATATCGTCAAATTTAGTATTGCTGATATGAGTCATCGGTAAGGCCTGGCGATCTGTGTCTGTACTAGTTTCAACTGTTACTTTAATATCGTCTGGATCTCCGTCTACGCCCCCATATTGGGCAAGCACTTTATTTTTTGGATTTAAACTCAATGTAAGAAGAAAAGTAAGAGCAACTATGAAGAAAAATAAAATTTTCCTTTTCAACATACGCTAATGTAACCAAACAGAACATGTTTTGTCAATAGTTATTTGTTGATTTGTTCGCCTATTTTGAGTACTGAATATGTAGGAAAATCGACTGGGATGTATTCTGTAGTACAATTTACTTCTTGCTTAGTATGAGTACAATCCTCAACGACTGCGGTGTAAAAGTGATCAGTAATCATACCAGCGTTTGTTTGGCCGACAGTTGCTTTATACGCTTTGGCTCCAAAGATCGAAAAAAGCTTGACGAGAGGGGGTGGATCTGGGTCCACAGTAACATTGAATGTGCCAGTAATGCCAGGATGTTGTGCACTCTTTTCGTATTTATCGACTACTGTTTGTACTTCGTAGCTTGAGGAATATCGATTTGGGTGTATCATGGCGCCAGCAAACGCAATCAGAGCTATGCTGGAGGCAATTTTATATTTATACGAAGGGATTGTATGTTCTGCAGTGGGTTGTGATGCTTCGGCCATACCTATATTATACCACTTACCTGAGGGTGCGCACGCCTGGACTTGAACCAGGGACCTTTTCAATGTCAATGAAACGCTCTAGCCAACTGAGCTACGCGCGCTAATATATCGTCTATTATAGCATTTTATTCCTTGGGGGTTACGCCGTAGATTGTTATAGGAGTCCCTGGGTCAGTTGCGGAAGCATACGTAACTGAGCTTGTTGATGGCGGGCTGGCCCAATTATACAGTTGGGCAACGTCTTCGTTTTTCATATTGATACATCCATGGCTCATGGGGTGGCCAAAATTATGATGCCAGTAAGTACCATGTATGCCGTATCCTTGTGTTTTGGGGTGGTCGCTATTATAAAAATACATCGTATATGGCACATTTGGTAGATAATAATATGTGCCTATGGCCGGATTTCCGCCGGTCATTAAGGTGTATCTAAGCTTAATCCAGATATTAAAATCTCCAGTTGGCGTCAGAGCCCACTTACCGGTTGAGACCGGGAAAGAATACACGAGCTGACCACCTTCATAGGCATACAGCGTTTGGTGGGTTAAATCGACATAGATGTGCTTATCTGCTCCGGTCTGCTCTCCTAAAACAGCCGTGGATGAGGTAGTTTGATCTTCTGCGGGTGCTGACACTTTTTGACCCATAAATACACCCTCTTTTGTAGGCTCATAGGCACCTGAGAGGTTATTAATACAGCTGTCAGAGTTGGCACAGTATGCTTTGGCTTGAGGTAGCAGTCTGGAGCCTACCACGCTCAAAAAAGTCAGGCCCAGCAGCACGGCGGCAAAAGCCATGATATTCAGCCGAAACGAGCGTTTTTTAGCCATATTACATCAAGATAATGGAGTTGGAGCCAAATGTAAAGAGGTATATCTGGCAGTCTTGATATTAGACTTATAGTATGGTATAATTAAGGCTTAAATTCGGGCTAGACTTAAGCCCATAACCATATGAAAACCAAACTATTTCTTGTAACTGTTGTGGCCATTTTCATGGTGATAGCTTCAACACGATTTCACGCCTCCCCTATCTCAAAAGAGGATGTTTTGGCGCATCGTACGATCTCCTTAGACAAGAGGTATAACAACACGTTTGTGAACTCTGTTTTTAAAGATAATATCCTTTTGACTCTTGCCTATTTACATGGCCAGGTAAATGACGGTCACCTCATTAAATGGGGTGAAATTCAGAAGCCAACCGACTTTGAATTGACTTTAAATCCGGGTAAGACGTTTGCGTACCATGATACTGTTCTGCCTCAATATCAGGGAAAAATTGCCTATTCTACCCACGCCCATTTCAATGGCTCAGAAGGCTTTAAGTCTGACGGATACCTTATGGGCGACGGAGTGTGTCATTTAGCATCACTTATTAACTGGGTAGCGCAAGACGCAGGTTTAACTGTGGAGGCACCCGTGAAACACGACTTTGCCGTGATTCCTGAAGTGCCTGAAAAATATGGTACTTCAATCTATACCGTGCCTAATGAACCAGCAGTGAGCGCCGAGCAAAACTTGTATGTGACCAATAATCGCTCAGCTCCTGTTGTGTTAAAGTTTGACTACGATGGTCAAAATTTGACGGTTTCGATTCTTTCTTCCTAATTGCATAGGCTCCATTCTTGACAATTGTTCAAGAAGTTTATAATCTGATAACACGTGAAAAGAAGAATTTTCGTGGAGCTGGTGATTTTGGCTGGGGTTTCGCTGCTCACAATTTTGATTCTGGTTTTTAACCAAGTTACTCAAGCGCCAACTAACCATTATGGTTTAGCTCAACCGGCTTCTCCGGCGCCCTCGCCCACTCCACCGATTGCAGTCTTTGAAGCAGAAGACGGTACTCTCTCTAATCCTTTTGTGGTTGGCAGCTCCCCACCAAATACGTATATTTATCAGCCCAATCCTAATCCAGCCATCGACCCGACTGCCGGAGGAAGTGCACAATACACATTTACGGTACCTTCTCCAAATGGCACAGCTGCACCCGCCGGAGAACAATTTATTATTCAAGCAGTGGTTGATGTACAATCGCCCGATGCAACTTCAGCTGTCTATGTAAATGTAGATAGTGAGCCGACTGACTCGACTATGCTGTGGGATATACCGGCAACAAGCGGTTTTGAGACCAGGACAGTCTCATGGAGAAACAATGGTGTTGCCGATGCCAATAAATATGCACCAAAAGTTTTTAGCCTCATGCCCGGTACTCACACACTCATTATTCGTGGTCAACAAGGAAATGTAAAAATCGACAAAATTATAGTTGAGGAGTATGCCTGTCTTGCGGATGTTAGTCAAGATGGTATAGTCAATGCTGTAGATTTTAACCTTATCCAATCAAAATTTGGTACCTGTGATGGCGTATACGATCTCAATGGTGATGGATGTGTAACCATACTTGATTTTGGAATTGTTCACGCTACATTTGCCGGAGTGTGTAGAGCCAATATACAGGCCGCGATATCACCTACTAATACTCCCACACCCACCGTTTCTCCAGTTCCCACTTCTGCTCCGACAAACACTTCAATCACAATGACTGCTACATTCCAAGGAATAACCAAGACTCGGCCATATCCTGAAAATTTTTGCCAAAATGTACTGGTGACAATTGCCGGAGGAAATTTATCTCAGCCTATTACACAAACTGTTTGTTTTACCCCATCGACGATAAATTCCGATTGGTTTGGAACTGCCAATATAGATTTGCCTGCTAATCCAACTCTAGCTCCCTACTCGATTTACCTGAAAGGTCCCAGGCATCTGCAAAAACGCATTTGCGATGCCATACCTACAGAAACTACCGGAGGGTTATATCATTGTACACGCGATAGTCTGCCGTTGGTTATAGGAGCTAATACACTGGATTTCACAGGAATTTTACTGTTAGCTGGCGACCTGCCCGTTACCAATGATCAACAAAACGGTGTCATTGACTCGGAAGATACAGCCTACATACGACTACATTTTGGCAATACAGACTCAACTATCCTACAAAAAGCAGATCTCAATCTTGACGGCAGTATCGACACGCAGGATTTTTCCCTGGTTATCGCAGCGCTCAGTATAAAATACGACGATCTAGCAATTGCTCAGTAGATAAAAGGACCCGGGCTCACCTCTTGCTTTTTCGGAGGCCAAAACCTGTTAACTTGCGAGGTACCAAATGTAAGTACTCCTTCATGATATATATTCAACCATTTTTCATTCTCAGCCAATGCTTTTTCATCAAATAATTGTTTTGCTATCACCTGAGCATATTGAGTCGACAGTTCTTGGCTGGTTAGTCTACGGCCAGAGGAAGGTAATGAATGCATCTGTAATTCAGCGCGTATCCTTGACTGTAATAACCTTAAATCCTTTTTGCGATCACATGCGCTGAGCCAAGCCTCGATGTATGCTTCTCGAGAAAACGTATTACGTACTAAATTTTCATATTCTTCATCATTGTTATAATAGTCAGCTATTGGTTTGCCAGAAGCGCGTGCATTTTTTAAAGCACAGGTAAGCATTGTAGTTACACCTGGAAATATGGTTTCTGGACGACCAAATAGGTCTGGAGGAGTATTTTCTGCACCCACCATAATCATTTGTCTCATAGTGTTGATTGCACTGCTTTCATGTTTATTAGCTGCCTCAGGATTTGTATCGTCAGTAGTTACATCTTTTTCGAATGCATGGTTCCAGTCGCCGCTACTGATTTCCTCCAGTACTTTAGCTCTATCAGAGAAAATTATAGACAGCGGTGATGGAGCTTTCATCCATTTGCGAACTGCTTCCCCATAGGCATCTCCCATCGCCTCCAATAATACTGGTGGAGTATAAGGTACGGCATAACCGACTCGTCCAGCTAAATAAACATACATTGAATTTTCTTCCTGAAGGATTCTGCGGCCGATGGCACGCGAAGTAGAAAGGCTTTCGGGACTGTGCCCTAACTCTATTATATCTCCAAGATAAGGATTGAGATTTGCTTCGGTCACTTTCCCGGTATTGTAGTCCTGGGCAAAATTATTGTCAAACGAAAGTTAAAAGCTGGCGGAGCCAAGGGGGCTCGAACCCCCAACCTCTGCCGTGACAGGGCAGCGCTCTAACCAATTGAGCTATGACTCCTTCTTACAGAATATTATATCACGCCTGGTAAATCATTTTATAGTTGACAATCGCGACAAATCCATATATATCTTTAAATGACAGGCTAAAATAAATCGATTTTTTATATGGACTTCAAAAATATTCAATCCAGGTATCTGACGTATATACTTTTGTGCCTCCTGATAATCATAGGTATTATTGTCATTTTTTCATATAACCTGAATAAAGAATCACGCAGTCCCTACAGCCAAGCCGAAGTAAATGTAAGTCCAACTATTACCCCAACTCCGCCGATTGCGGTCATGGAAGCTGAAAGCGGGACAATTACTGCTCCCTTTGTAGTGAGTTCTCCCCCAGCCCCTATTTATGTTTATCAACCAAATCCCAATCCAACCATTGACCCAAGTCAAGGTGGAAGAGCAACCTATAACTTTTTAGTGCCTGCTCCGACAGGCTCACCACCCAGAGGCAGTGAACGGTTTATAGTCCGAGCGGTGGTGAACGTTCAGGAACCAAACGCAACATCGGCTGTATATGTAAATATAGACGGTGAACCCACAGATGCCACTATGTTGTGGGATATACCTGCCACAACTGGATTCCAAAATAGGTATGTCTCGTGGCGTGGTATTGGTCTACCTGGGTCAAATAAGTTTGTTCCAAAAGCCTTTTCTCTCACTGCTGGACAACATTCACTTACCATTCGTGGTCAGCAAGGAAATGTGAAACTAGATCAAGTCATCGTAGAAGAATATGCTTGTCTTGCCGATATTAATCATGACGGTCTTGTGAGTATCTCAGATTACAATTCAATCACTGGTCAATTTGGTCAATGCCAAGCGGGTTTATCAGGCGATCTTAACGGCGATGGTTGTGTTACCGGCCAGGATTTTAATATCTATAAAACTTCGTTTGGCATGGTCTGTCGCCGCAATTTACCGCAACCGACTATTCCCGCTACCCCGACGCTTCCGCTATCTGCCACCCCAACACGTACACCTACTCCTACACCTATTGCAGTGCTTCCTTCACCCATTTGTGCTCCCAATGAGACACAATATTGGTCACCACCTGCTCAAGGCGCACTAAACTGCCCAATTTTTAGCGCTGATAACTACTGGAATCGTACAATTACCGATTTACCCCTTAATTCTCTTTCTCAACAGATGATCACAAGGTTAAGTAATATCGGGACACCAGCGGGAAGAACATACGTGGGATTTGGGTCAGGATTGTATCAGAATGGCCTCTATGGAATTCCTGTTAACATAGTACCCACAAATCAGCCAATGGTGTCGATGAATTTTACCCCATATGGTAGTGAAAGTGATCCTGGGCCATACCCATTTCCGACCAATGTTGGCATACAGGATATGCCCAACGATACAGGAGATCGTCATGCCATAGTTATCCAAAATGGTACTTGTAATATCTATGAAACCTATCATACCCAGCATAATGGCAGTGGATATACTGCAGGTTCAGGAGCGAAATGGAATATGAGCGATCCAAATCAGCCTTTAAGACATATCGGTTATACATCGGCCGATGCCGCCGGTTTATCGGTTTTTGCAGGACTTATACGGTATGACGAGGTGTACGCAGCTATGCAGCAGTCTGGCGGTATGATCCACCATGCGCTGCGCTTTGCCACTGATAACGCTATAATTCGTGCCAATTCCTATCCGTCACCATACATTTGGCCGGCTCGTCATTCTGGTGCTGGTCAACTTTCGGCACCTGACTCATTGCCTTTTGGCATCCGTCTTCGATTGAAGTCGACTGTGAATATTGAGACAGGCAGCTGGTCGCCACAAATGAAAGTTATACTTCGTACCCTGCGGAACTATGGTCTGGTACTCGCTGATGGTACGTCTGATGCAGCCATAGGTTTGGACGGGTTACCAGATTGTCGCTGGAACGATCCAGGCATGTGGAATAACGGTGACCCAGGAAATACGGGTGACAATTATGCTATGAATCAAGAATTCCTTAATCTCCAAGCCAATATGTTCGAAGTCGTTGATACCTCAGGCATCATTATCGATCCTAACTCCGGTCGATCCAGACAGCCTTAACTTCGATATTAGCCTCATTTATACTCTGCCAGCCTCAATCTCGGTATGTACTAAATACGCACAAAAGATACTATAAGTAGGTGCATTTTACCCCTTGACAAGAGGTGGCTACAATGCTATAATGCTTGTTAGATCCTAAGGTTTTTCCACGCAAGTTGGAAGAGCTTTAGGATTTTTTTTATGGAAAAAACTATGAGAAACATTGTATTTGCCTTGATTTTTGTGGTTATTACTGGCTTTGTGCCTGGG
Source organism: uncultured Gammaproteobacteria bacterium (assembly GCA_964387955.1). Lineage (GTDB taxonomy): Bacteria > Patescibacteriota > Microgenomatia > UBA1406 > GWC2-37-13 > CAYLXX01. The sequence goes on along the minus strand of CAYLXX010000006.1, from coordinate 16,394 downwards.
GCCGTGCGTGCCCAGGAAGTGGCTGGAATCTCAGCTCACCTTGGTAAGCCTGTAGCCTCAAATGAGGCCAATACTCCTTTGGAGCTGGCTATCAAGAAACGTGCCATCAAAAACGTGCTTACCCGTTACGGGTCGCCTATGACTGTGTCTGTGGACGCCTTTATCAAGGCTTGTACCACCTACAGCCTAGACTGTTACTTATTGCCTTCTATCGCTGGCCTTGAATCTACCCTGGGTAAATTCGTGGCTGCCGGTACCTACAACCCATACGGTTGGGGTCGCGGCTATATTCCCTTTAAATCATGGGATGAGGCTACCTTGACTGTGGCTAAGGGTTTACGTGAAAATTACTTTAACAAAGGTGCTCAGGGAGTGTATGGCATTGCCCCTATCTATTCGGAGTCTCCTACATGGGCTCCACGCGTAGAATGGTTCATGGGTCAGTTTGAAGCCGAGGAGGCTAAAACCAAGTTGCTCTTGAAGCAAAATGGTGTAGAATTGTAACCATGGTTACCCACACGCTCAAAAACCTACCCAAGAATACCCTTGAGATTGATGTGGCCATACCGGCCGATGAGATCAAGGTAGCGTCTGAAAAGGCGTTTGATGTGCTGCATACTCAGCTTGAGCTCAAAGGCTTCCGCAAAGGCAAAGTCCCTCGCGACATGGCCAAAAAACACGTCCAGAGCGACGCTGTATACTCCCAAATGCTCCGCGACCTCCTACCTACCATCTACGAAGATATTGTCAAAAAAGAGAGCCTAAAGCCGATTGTTTCGCCTAAAGTTGAGCTTATCAAAGCCAAAGAGGGTGAGGCATGGGAAATCAAGTTCACCACTGCCCTTAAACCGACAGTCGACGTGGCTAATTATAAAGAGGTCGTGGCTAAGGTGAAGGCCGAGGCCAAGAAAAACGATATTTGGGTACCAGGCAAGGACCAGAAGCAGGCCGAGGCAAGCGAGGCAAGCGAGGCCGACCAAAACGAGAATCACCAGAAGCTCCTTAACTCAATTCTCGATGGGCTCATTAAAGGATCCAAAGTCGAGATTTCAGAGCTTATCCTCGAAGACGAGGTCAATCGCAGGCTCAGCCAGCTGGTCGATGACGTCCAGCGCATAGGCTTGACCACTGATGCCTATTTGAAGTCAAAAAATACCACTATGGACGAGTTAAAAGCTCGCTATACTAAAGAAATTGAGGATACCTATAAGCTCGAGTTTATTTTAGCCGAAATCGCCGATAAGGCAGGTATAAAAGTTGAACAGGCCGACCTTGATAAGCTGTTTGCTGGGGTCAAAGACGACAAAGAACGCGAGGCTGCCCAAGCCAACGCGTACATGTACGCCAGCGTCCTGCGCAAGCAGAAGACACTTGATTATCTAGTAAGCCTGTAGTAAAATATAAGTATGAATTCCAAGGGTACCACAAGTACTCGTAAACAGTCTTCTTCCTACCAAAAAAACCCACTGGAAGCCTTCCAGGAACTCGGTTCCTCTACTGCGCGCTCAAGTCTTGACGCCTTCAAAGACATCGGTACAGACGTAGCTTCTGATATGTTTGAGCCTTTTTTTGGCTATAAAGACAGCGAACACTATGGTACTGAGCCTCATCAAGAAAACAAGCCTCAGATACCTTTCAGACGCCCAGAGTATAGGACTTTGTTTGATGCAGGCAAAGACCAAGAAATGAGAGCCATTAAAGAGCTAACCGACCAAATTAAACACGAGATCATTGCCCTCAAAAAAGCCAATGCTGCACTCGTGCAAGAGGTCAAGGACATCGAGAATCTTACCATCAACGATCTTCCCGAGAAACCAGGCATTTACCATATCCGTTTCCTCGAAGTCGTTTTGTCACTTTTGCGTACACTTAAGGCTAAAATCTCAGAGTCTCACACATGGCTTGAGGCTATGCAATCTAAAAAGAAAAAAAGGGGTTCGTTATTTGCTTCCTTATCCAAAAAGAAAGGTACTCAATACTCTCTTTCCCAGGAACTTGCCAACGCCCGCTCCGTGCAGTAATCTTATGGAACGTCCCCGAATTTTCCCCCATCATGAACACTGTGGCGAACGAGCTTTAGGCATCAATATTTTTTTAAAACCCTCGGATGTTGAGAATATGGAGGTAACCGCACAGGAACATAATTTGTCGCTGAAAGAGGTATTCGATTTGTACATAGATCGATTGTATTGGCTAGGCACTCTTGCTCAAAATGGCGAAACAATAACCATAGCACATCCTGGCAAGAATGAAGAAGAAGATACAAATTACGGTTTTGAGCTAGATATGCTTAAGCCTAATGTCGAAAAAATTACCACCAATACCGAAGACAAATCCCCCTATCTTGTATATATGTCTGTAGCAAAGTTTCATAATCTCAAAACATTTGCTGCCAGTATTAAAACTGATATGACAGGCTTGATTTCGCGCGGATTACCGCTTGTGCAACAGATCGTAGAAGATCTCAACCATGAAGGTGAGCTTATGTTCGATAATCCGCAGGTTGGATTACATGCTATGGACGCTGCAGAATTTCTTCATGTGGCGTGAGATTACTCGAGAGCTCGCAGGAACAGATTGACCCCATAGGCCCAGCTGCCATTTGAAGAAGGATTGTAAACTTTCATGATCTGACTAGCCGTGACCATGCCTTTATCGATATATTCTTCTTTTATCCCGCGGGATACTTCATCGATAGCTTCATCAAACGAAGCAAACTTCAGGACATTATCACCGTAAATCCCCCACCCCCAGCAGTTATGAGAATTGGGCGGAATTTTTAAACAGACATTTGATTCTTGCATGGCAATTGCAGGCAAAAGTCGATAATCGAAGCCGTATTTATCTGATACTGCCACAATATGTTCAGCTGAGTCATAGAGAGGTGAGTTATATTTTCTAAAAAAACTCTTCAAGTTGGAGGCGCGGCCATCGTCTTGGGTGATTTGAGTATCATAACTGCCCAGGACAAGCGGTGAAGAAGGAAACGTCTTGGCGACATACCCTCCCTTTTCGATTTCATTGAGAACTTGGGCAGTGTGGGCTGTTTTTTGTTGTTGATTGTAAAGCGTGCCGGCGAGCCAAATATTGAGAGATGCCAGGATGACAAACGGTATCCCTAATATAAAAAATTTACTGCGCATACGTTTCACTATAGGTAAAAAAGCTGCCGCTGTCAACTTATGGTGTCTTTTGCGAAAAGGCTACGTAAAAAGCCTCCATCAAATCCTTTGGGGTATCTTCTTTACCAAGAAAATCTATTTTTGTGCCTTCTGAGATAACAGATGGATCAGTGGCGACTTCCGAACTCCACTCAATTCCCAGTCCCGCCTCATCTTCATATGTATCGTTGCCACTCCAAGTGTAGTCTCTGAGATCCTCGATACGGGAATAACTTATTAGATACAGTTGAGTGAAGAGCTTACGAGCCTTTAGTAACTCAGGGACAAAATCTTTGTAGAGTGTTTCTTTATGAAAAGTAATCGTGGCCATGATGGGTGCGGCTTCTTTGGGATTTTCAGACATAGTACCAATATAATTTAAATTTTATAAAAATAGGTGGGAAAAGGTCGCTGCTCAATTGTTTGAATCTTCTTTTTTTCAAGATACGGCACTTTAAAGCCGTGTGAGATAACAAGAGTTTTTTTTCGTAGATGCGATAGTTGCGGCTCCAGTTTCTTAATAAGCTCAGGCATGAGGAAAATGTAAATAACATCAGCTTTTGTCAGATCTTCATGGAGGATATTGGCTCGTTTGAACTGGACATGTGTGGCTCTGGCTAGTCGAGCTTTTAACTTGGCATATTTAATAAGCATAGGATTAATATCGATACCGAGCGCTTTGACTCCATATAGCTTTGTGGCCATGGTTGAAAGTCTGCCGTCGCCTGAGCCGATCTCAATAAGATATTGACCTTTTTTGAATTTGGCGTTTTTTAGGATAAGTTCAACTTGCTTGCGCTTGGTTGGCACATACGGGGAGCCCATAATGCTGGAAAAAATAAGTCCGAGTATATAAATTGTGAAACCGATAAAAAAAGCCAGCTCAAGCAAGATAGCGCCCAGATAGATAATTACACCGATCATGGCTATAGTATAATATATTAGTTCCCTTTTGCGCTCGTAGCTTAACTGGATAGAGCGTGTGGCTTCGGACCACAAGGTTGCGGGTTCGAGTCCTGCCGAGCGCGCAAGGGGAAGTTTCTGCCTTGACAATTGTTTGCATCTTTACTATCGTGAAGGTACGTATGGATGACCTCAGTCGTAATAAAAATAGCCAATTTCCCAACGGCGTATTCACGGTTGCGGTTTTTATCTTATTTTTAGTCTCTGTAATTTTTATATCAGGAGCTATTAGAAAAAACGGGTCTTATGATAAATTTACAATGGCCAAAGTTTTGGTCACAGCTACTCCAGCATTGCCGCCGATTCCCACAGGTATGCCCAGTACATTTGGGTTTGGTTTGTTTGATGGCAGTCAATCGAGTATCACCGGTCCGACCAATGTACCGTTTGATTACCGTTACCAATATTTAGCGGGCGACTGGCAAAGTTACGGCACTTGTTATATTCCCAACTACATAAAAACTTCGGTTAATAACAATCGACGGACAGGCTTCGTGTATTACCGCATCATCACCATCGGCGGCGGGTCTGAGTTTGATAACTTGCAAAGCACGACCATCATGGCCCAGTACTACTCGGAATTTAAAGCCTTTATGCAGCGTATTTATTCTCCGCCGCAAACTTGTTTTGGCACGTCGCCGACACCGACACCTGTGAATAATCAAAAAATTATTGTCATCTTTGAGCCAGATCTCAATGGTGTCATGATGCAGGATGCCTATAGTAGAACTCCGCGTTATGATGCTTCGTCACAGCCTACTTCGGTGGCATCTTCCGGATTTACTGATGTACAAGGATTTCCCAATACGTATCGCGGTTTTTACCAGGCGATTGCCCACCTACGAGATGTCTACGCGCCCAACGTGATTCTCGCCGAGCAATTTGGTACCTGGGGAGAAAGCAATCAATATGGCCAAATCGATTTAACGACGTGCTTATACAGAAATGACTGCAACAACACAACCGATGTGACCTCGCACGCCAATTCCTGGGCGCAATACATCAACAGCTTTGGGCCCGGATATGATCTGCTGGCTTTTGACCCGCTCGATCGCGATGCGGCTTTTTACAATACTAACTGTACGCAATCCTCGCCTACTTGCCGCTGGTGGTGGGATGATGATAGCCGTGAGCCACGATTTTCTACCTTTAAACGCTGGTTGGGATTGATTGTGTCGGGTACGAACAAGCGTGTGATTATGTGGCAGGTACCCAACGGCAACCGAGTATTTAGATCAGAAAACAACGTCGTTAGCCATTACCAGGACAACCGAACTGAATACTTTCTCAACCCGACGCCTGGTACAACGTCAGGGAGACAACGGATCCAGGATTGGGCCGATATCGGTCTGATAGGTATTATGTGGGGTGCTGGCACTGGTTCGCAGACTCATTATTTTGATTACCTGGCAGATGGCATTACTAATCCAACTGCTTTAACCAATGGCAACCCTATGAACCGAGTTAATGACCAAACCGCCACTTTTGCCGATGACGACGGAGGGTATATACGGTTATGGGCCGGTAACTACTATACCCAGGGAGCTTTGCCTTTACCTGGCGGTATACCCCCAACGCCAACAATTCCTCTAACCAATACCCCAACCCCAACGCCAACATACACTCCCGCACGAGTTGATATTAATAGAGATGGTATAGTAAACGCAGTTGATTTTAATATTTACAGAAACCAGCAAGGATCAACCTGTAGTCAGATTATCCAGCCTCCGGCACCGACTCCGACTATTCCTTGTGCGGATATAATATGCGATGGAGTAATTGGAATATCGGAATTTAATATGATAAAGCAGGAATATGGTCATGTCTTCCCTACCCCAAATTTAGAGCGTTATTGCGACGGTAGCTTACCCAATATCCCCACACCTACTCCCTGACCTGGCAATGGTATAATACATTTAGGGTTGATATAGGGTTCGTAGCTCAATTGGTAGAGCAGCTCCCTCTTAAGGAGTTGGTTGTGGGTTCGAGTCCCACCGAGCTCACATTTAAAATAACTCTTGACAAAGTAATTTGAGGTGTATATGGTGTATATATCTAGGAAAAAATATACACTGTGGAAACTCAAGGTTCAAAATCTAATTCAGCTTTTAAGTACGGTGGACTTCTTCTTCTAACTTTTCTTTTAGCAGCAATCTTTATCACGTTTAAAGGCGCACAAAAATCAAGCGATCTGGGTTCACACGCGCAAGTAGCCGATGTTACACCCAATCCAACTTCACCTCTGCATTTAAAAGGACTAGATTCTACTATTCGTGCTAATTGGCCAGCGCCACCTGCAGGATACAGCCGACAAATATTTAGCACATGGGACGGCAATACATTGGTTAGCACAAAAGTGCTTGCTAGCACTGCCACTGTCGCCGATGCTAACGGTTTGCAAGGTAGTCATCAATACACAATCAGAATTGAAGGCATTCGTACAGATAACGGCCAAAAAGAGTTATATCTTACCAATGCGGGTTCTACAGTTCTTCAGTCGCCTATGACCAATGCTGCTTTCTTCGAGAATTTTATGGATACTAACCCCATGGAAGTCAAATCAGATTATCTTGATGTTCGTACCTTGGCCAACGATGGATTACAGCCCGAGAGCCTGCATGCCGAGCGCATGATGTTTATGCCTAACGAGCGCCATTTTCATACCGAAATGATCGGCGGCGTTCAGCGTGCCGAATTGACTATACACCCAAGAGTACCTTTTGATTTCACGAATCGCACAGGTACATTTCAAACAGAGGTAGATATGGCCCCAATTCAGAATGAAAATCAGGGAGTTTGGTGGGAAATTCATCTTACCAAAGAAATTCCCGGATCAGGTCGAGCTCTAGGTTCAGGTGGTGGGCAAGAATTTAGAAATGGTATCACCTTCTCAATTGCTCGCCCGCAAAATGTCGAAGGACACCCTGGTGTTCTTACCAATACCAATATGAATATGGCTCTTATAACTGTTAATCGAGACAACGCCAATCCAGCCGATGCTCTGGAATTCCAGGGTAATGTTCGTCAAGCAACTGGAGTAAATGTGCGTATGCCAGTTGTGTTAAGGGTAAGCGATGACGGAGCTGGTCATAATACTGCTGAAATGTTTATCAACGGAGTGAGTGTAGCCCGTGCCACAGGTTTCAGCCTTGGATGGAGTAAAGGGTACTGGACTATCGCTCATCGACGATTTTATACCTCAAGAAATAATGATTTCCAGATTCCCAATCAGCTCGTGCATTGGGACACCATCCAGTACGATGGACCTCCAGGAAGCATAAATCCGACCATGAGGACCTATATTCAGCCTAACTGTGGCAAAGTTGTTAACTACGACATTCATTCCTACCAAAATGGTGGTATTGCCAATTGTCAAAAACTTAATTTTGGCACCGGTCAGGCCACAGTACCGTTTACTATAGCTGCTGGTGATTTCGCCATGGGAGTTCGCAGAGCTCGACTCGTGTTTAGTGTCACGCACGGCCAAGCCGCATCATATAATGTCAGCCTTAATGGAGCTAATTTTACAGTCCCTTATTTTGACAACTATGAATACGACCCTGATCCGGCAACTGTTTTGCTCAGGCACGATTTGACTCCTGCAGAACTTGCAACCTTACATGCAGGGAGTAATACACTGACTTTCACCGGGACCAACGACACAACTGTGACCCAAGTTGAGCTTGAAACCGAGTTTAATAGCCCACGAGTTATAGGGAATCCTCCAACTACCAATCCTCCAGTCATGATAGGAGCCACAACTAACTCGTTCAGAATTCATCATGACCCTGGTACTCCGGACATAACCTCATTAAGTACAGTTATGTTTAGCAGCGGTGCCGCAGGCTCAGTTGGATGGCATGCAGATGTTATTCTTGATCCTAACGACCATGATATCGATGGTAATCAAGTCAACGATTGGCTAAGAATCTCTTCAACTGATGGTACGTTTACAGATTCGCCTGCCAATATCGGTTCAACCGGGCTAACCACACTTGGCATTACTGTTGATCTATCAAGACTACGCACGGACTGTACAACAGCTGCCTGTATTAGTCATCAGCCTGAAAATGACGGTAAAGATGGTACAGTTGGAGTCATACGTGTAGTAAGAAATGACGACCGCATGATGATGAATCATATGCCGATCTATATTGCAGTCATGGTAGTCAACGACGGACGAACAGCTGTAGTTGACCAAGACGACCAGCTTTTGACCACATTTACTAACTTAAATGGCACCTTCAACGAATGTGCTATTCCCAACTATTACTGTGGTGTTCCAACTCCAACATTACCTCAACAACCTACTCCAACCATCGATATCAGAAGAACCGACATCGACCGCAATGGTGTCGTGAATTCACGAGACTTTAGCTTGCTCAGAAATCAGTTAATTCGACCAGGTCATCAATGTACGCCTTCAGATCAATACTGTGCCGATGTCGACTGTGCTCGTGACCCAAGCGGCAATTACTACGGCATCACAGATACAGATCGCGACTTGCTCCAGCAAAATATTGGTAAGACATTCTCGCCATCTGCACCTACTGTACTTTGTCCTTCAGGTACTGGACCAGCAGGCATGAATCAACAGACTGGTGGTAGCGTCGGTATCCCTCAGAAAT
>CAYLXX010000006.1:0-7542 GCA_964387955.1 uncultured Gammaproteobacteria bacterium | reverse complement strand
GGACCAGCAGGCATGAATCAACAGACTGGTGGTAGCGTCGGTATCCCTCAGAAATCCTCAGACAACAGCACTTATACTATAGAAAAAAACAATAACGTCCTCATGTATCCTGCTTCACAGTAATATGACCAATACACTCAAGATTTTTGCCTTCGGAGGAAGTTTGCGAACTGGCTCCTACACAAAAGCCTTGCTCAACGCAGCCAAGGAGCTGGTACCCGATGGAGCTCAGGTTGAAATCTACGAGGAGCTTGGTTTAATTCCCATCTTCAACCAAGATCAAGAAAAGAATCCGCCTGAGGTTGTGCAGCGATTTAAGGCCTACATTGAAGCAGCTGACGCTATCCTGTTATCAACTCCCGAATATAACTACTCTATTCCAGGCTATCTTAAAAATGCCATTGATTGGGCTTCTCGGCCTCATGGCAAAAATAGCTTTGAGGACAAACCTGTGGCAATCATGAGTGGAGGCTCGATGGTTGGTGGCAGCCGTGCCCAATACCATCTCAGACAGATATTTGTCTACCTCAATATGCACCCACTCAACAAGCCCGAGGTGATTGTACCCTTTATTGCTCAAAAAGTAGTTGATGGCAAAGTCGTCGACGAACTTACTCGAGATAAAATTAGCGAACTTCTTATTGCTCTAATTATTTGGACAAAACGGCTAAAACAAGGCTAAATAAATAATTTATTGAACATTATTTATTGCCTTTCGTTCAACTAAATTACTCAATAAACTCATCTTGCATAATTGAGATATTTACCTTTAAGTAAAATCGACTTAGTTCGGCATGGGCAAGATTTCCCTGATTGGCGATAACACCACCCTTTGTATGTGATCAATTTAATTTATCAGAGGAGAAACCGTGTTAAGAAACAACATGGCCTACGTAGTGGTAGCTATATAGAAGCTATTCATATGTAATAGTGCCGCAGCTTATATATGCTATAATTTCAATTTCAAAATTAAACGAGTTTAAATTTTGGTGTGTTTCATGATTTTTTAGGCTAAGATGAAACAGCTTGACAAACCATGATCAACTTATTTGCTGAGTACGAAGAGAACTTTGAAATATAATATAGCTTATAGTATTAGCCATATTTAAGAAATTGTTGATGCATCAAGTTAATGACTTTAGGCGCTGTAACCTTGATAATTCGGGTGAAAGTCGTATAACCATTTGGGCAGAGTAAGGGCAGAGTGCCGATCCGAGTCGCTAATTGCCTAATATAAATCGATGCAGCTGACTGTTGTTGGGTAATAGTGAATGACTTTGAAAAAAATTACTTGGTAGGGGTCGGAAAGTTGGTAATTAGGTAAGTCGTTGCAGTTGGAATTGTAGCTTGTTGCTGACAACGATTGGTAAATTTTTGACAGATTATAGGTATCGACAAATTTTGGCACAACTGTATCATACTCAATCAGGCCTTTTTTGCTATTTTTGAGCATTTTCAAGTCTTCCACGAAATGTTAAATTTGTATGAAAATAAGCAAAAATATAGATTCTCGATGTAGGGTATCTGATAATCTATGTTTTAGATTGATATAACGCTCTAAAGTATTTACTTTCCTGATATAGCACTCATGATTAGAGCCTGCTAATAGGCCAAATTAGACCACTTTACGCACTTGGATTGTTGCTATGCTCTACTCTCTATTGGCCTCTATCTGGAGGCTGCTTTCACCTTCTAATTACTATAGGTTAAGAGGCAATTATTGGCCTCGCCCGAAGGTCTAGCAAAGAATCAAACCAAGTGCTCAAATGCAAGGTAGAAGACCGATTCGCTAGTGACCGACTTTGTTGCAATGGGCTAGGTATGATTTTAGCAGTTGAGGCACTAATTTGCTAACTAGATGTCGACTATTTTCGACTGATGTAGGTTTTAACAAATGGCATACTTGGTGGCACTGAACAGTTTAGATTGCTAGGAGGACCTCCTTGGCAGTTGTGGGTGCCTGCTGCTACCAAAATTAGTTAAATTTACTTTGTCCTATAGTAACATCAAGTTTCTGCCCCAATCTTTACTCATTTGTTACGTGGTTTTCAAATAGAGTCTTTATACTCGAGTTATGAAGATTGTTAGGAAAGCTGTCGAGAAGCTCATATGGTTTATTGACAGCTATTAAACGATGTCTTCCTTGCGCTGTTTGACAAACGATATCCACTCCTCAATCACCTGCATGATGAACTTGAAAGGTGCCTCAATGATAAAGTCGAAGATGAGTATAAAGAAGTTGAACCGTGCCACCTCTGAGCTGAGGAATTTGCCGATGGAGATTATAGGCAAAAAGAAGAAATCCACGACTGGGCCGATGATACTGGTTTTCTCAACGAGCCTGTACTCATTGGCCACCTGGCGGACGCGGTAGGCAAAAAACGAGACTATACTTACAAAAAAGATGAATATGGCCTGGCTGACAAGGTTAAAATGAAGGAACGTAAGCACTTTATAGATCAAAAAGAGGGTAAAAAGGAACGTGCATGAGTACAAAATGGTGAATCCAAAGATAAGGATCGGCCGACGTGTGCGTTGTTTTTTGGTCATGTAGGCAACTTGAGTCTCGTAGGTGCGGTCGGCGTCGATGATGCCTATAATCCTCTGATAGATGCGTTTGGTGTTCTCCTGATCTGGCAGCTTGTTGAGAAGCACGATAAAGAGCATTAAAATAGGAGGAAATAAGCTGTTGATAACGATCGAAGGCACGTAAACTTCGCCATAGAGGAAATTGGATACCGGATACTCGAGAATGATGGCAAAGAGCATTTTGGTGAGAAAAATATAGATTAAGCTGCGGATAGCCAGGTTACGCAGCCTGCTTTTGACCATGCCGTACTTCTGCTGGCAAGTTTGCTGTACTTCTTCCCACAACGTCGAGGCTGAGCTCAAAATAGTCTTCATGTCATGCTTGTGCCTGTGGAGGATATCAAACAAGATCAGGTACGATGGGAGCTGTTTACGGGTGTATTTAACTAGTTTATCGACGTATGGACTAGCCCTGAGCTCGTCTATCTTTTTAAAAATTGTCGCAATATTTGAGGCTAGCGCTTGGGCTTCCTCGTCGGTGTAGTGGGCGATAGGTTTATAGAAGGTAATAAAGAGGTGGTACCTCTGGTAGGATTGGTCGCTGCGGCGGAAGGATTTCTCAATAGCTATGAGGAAATATATGTCTTTCTGGTCATCGGTGAGGCCCTCGATTTTGACTTTGTGGCGGAGCGTCTGGTAGATAAAATAGGTGGAACTAGCATCTCGATTGGACTCGACAGGCGTAAGTGACTCCTCGATCTCGCAGGTGAGCAGGTCAAGGAGAAACTGCCACAAGTACTCACGATATTTGATGTCTTTGTGCGTGGCAAGTAAGGTTTTACGCAGGGTTAGGTATTTATTGATGATCTTCTGGATCATATGGATATCGCCGTCGCCGAGGCTGCCATTGGGAAAATAACGTGCCCAGAGGAGCTCCCGGACCAGGTTCTCAGCCTCGCCTGCGCCTTCGAGGTTGAGCGTTAGTCTGCGTTTGATAATACGCTCGATAGCTGCCCGTCTGACTAGGTGCTCTTCGCGATAGTCAATGACATTGCGCAGTTTTTCGTAGACGATGGCCAGGAATGAGACTGTTTGGGAAACGTTGATGCGGGAGATGTCATCCGGTTGGAGCCTGGGTTTGGCTGCCTGGAGGCTGGCGATAAGGGCTTTGGTGTAATCTGAGAGCTTGACTGCCTCTTGTATATCGAGGGGGAGAGGCGATTTTACTTCTGGTATTTTGGCTTCGGCCATGACCAAAATTATATCGTATTCCCCCATATGATACAATAGAGCTCTATGCTGGTTATTGTCTGCGGAGAAGACACAAGCGCGGCTCGCAAGTACTTCTATGAACTTCAAGTAAATTACAAAGAAAAGGGGTATTACTTGGAAAATACTACACCTTCTGAGCTCGTTGAGGCTCTCAAAGACACAGGTAATATATATACCTTATTTAACGAAAAAAAAGGCTACGTGGTCGATAATCTGACTAAAATCATCTCCCGCAAGACTGCCGCAACTATAGGTAAACAGCTTAAAATAGCCTCAGAGAGTCCAGATTTACTCCTATTGGATTGGGAAATGGGTAAGCCTGCACGTGAGATCACTCTCAAGGAGGCGACCATCAAAGAGTTTAAGCTGCCTCAGAGCATTTTCAAGCTCCTTGAGGAGTGTTATCCTGGCAATTTAGCATCTTTTATCTCACTTTTCCATAAGTTGGTGGAGACGCTTGAGGCTGACTTTGTGTTTATTATGCTCAGTCGGCATATACGGCAGCTCGTGCTGGACTCGCAGGGTGTACTGCCGGCCTCCATCCCGCCCTGGCAGCGCGCCAAAATACATGCTCAGTCGAGCCGATGGAGGCCGGCCGAGCTTTTGGGCTTTTATGGAGGTCTAGCCCGCATTGACCAAAACCTGAAAACCGGAAACGACGCCTTAGGTACGCAAAAAGCTATTGACATACTGGCTAGTTTTTATTTAAGATGAAGAAATAGCTCGTTGTGAAAGCTAAATCCGCTTATTAGCACTCGATCAGAGAGAGTGCCAGCGAGAGTAGTAAAAAGATATAGAGCGTTATGACAATCTAAATCATGATTTACTTTTGCATCAGCCGGCTATTATAGCGTTTTGCATCTGGTTGTCAAGCGAAAATTTGAGTATTGACAATTTGAGCGAATTAGGTAAAATTCTCGGCTTAGAGACAGTTAAAAACGGTTTTGGACTGATATAACAGCCCAATTTATGGTTACGTTATAATTAGCAGTTTGATAACTCTTTTGATTATGAACATCGATACCACCATTTTTAAGTCTTACGACATACGGGGCGTCTATCCGACCCAAATCAACGAGCAGAACTACCCCACCATTCTGAAGGCCATCTACACATTTTTTCTGGAGGAGCTCAAACGAGAGTCTCTAACTGTGGTTTTGGGCCGAGATATGAGGCTGTCTGGCCCGGCGCTCATGGAGGTAGCCAAAAAGACCTTGGTTGAGCTGGGAGCAATCGTCGTTGACGTTGGGCTCGTGTCAACACCGACTTTTTACTTTGCCAGCCTGCACAATGGCTATGACTGCGGTATCCAAATCAGCGCCTCGCACAATCCCAAAGAATACACAGGCATCAAGTTTGCCATCCGTGACGGCGACACCGTACGTAAGGTGGCCAAGGGCTCGGGTATGGAGCGTATCAAAGAGCTGGTTGAGAAACAAGAATTTGCCAGTCCCCGACCGGGCGGCAAGGTTATCGAAAACAGCTCAGTGGTACAAGACGAGGTACAAGCCGCCCTGCAGCTTATCGACGGCGTGAAAGTTAAACCTTTCAAAGTAGTCGCCGACCCAGCCAATGCCATGGGTATTTTGTACCTTAATGAGCTTTTCAAGCATCTTCCCTGCCAACTTATTAAAATGAATTTCGAGCTAGATGGCAATTTTCCAGTCCACCAGCCCGACCCCCTCGTTTTCGAAAACCTGACAGCGCTCCGCGAAAAGGTTGTAAACGAACACGCGGACCTTGGTATCGCCCCAGACGGCGACGGCGATCGTATATTTTTCATCAATGAAAAGGGGGAAGTAGTCAAGGCGACCTCAATTACCAATTTGATAGCACACGAGATCCTCAAGCGCCAAAAGGGCGAAGGGATTATTGCAGACATCCGCGATATACGTAACGTCAAAAAAACCTGCGAGGAGCTGGGCGGAATGTTCCATATGAGTATTGTGGGCCATTCTCACATCACTAAACAGCTCAATGACACCAAGTCAGCCTTTGCTGGGGAGTCTTCTGGGCACTTTTTTTTCAGAGAAACTGGCGGCGGTGAGTCGGCTGTGCGGGTGATTTTGTATGTCCTCAAAGCAATGACCGAGGAACAGAAACCCATCTCTGCCATCGTCTCCCAGTACATCACATCATACGAATATGAAGAACGGAATTTTGTTATCTCTCCCCCCGCCGACCCCAAAATAATTTTGGATACTATTGCCAAAGACTACAGCGATGGACACGTCTATCGCGACGATGGATTGTCGGCAGACTACGCCGATTGGCGATTCAACATCCGCCAATCCAATACAGAAAACGAACCGATTTTGCGTGTCAATGTAGAGGGTATAAACCAACAAGTAGTCGATGGTAAGTTTGAGGAAATCAAGCAAAAAATAATTGCTATGGGCGGCAAATCCAAGTAAAAGAGCTTTCTAGCAATCTAATCTTAATCTTATCTCTTTTTGTCGTTCTCCCCTTTCAATTTCTGCAAATTATCGCTTTAGACTGTCAGAAAAGCACAATTACTATAAGAAGCGGTGAAAAGTCTAGCATTTTGCCGCTTGCAGTGCGGATTTTTTGTATACTGATGATATGTACGACTTAGTTTCGATTGGCTCTTTGACGATAGATTTGTTCTTTCATGGCAATAGTTTGACAGTCCGCGATGGACGTTTTGACTTGGCATACGGCGGTAAATATTTTGTCGATCATTTCTACGAAAGTTTGGGTGGTGGCGCTACCAATGTGGCCATTGGCACTCGCCGACTAGGTGTTGATGTAACATTAAAAACCACTATTGGCGACAATGGGTTTCGGACCTTTGTCGAAGAGCGGCTCCAAAAAGAGCATGTGTCCTACATCCATAGTCATTTCGATAAAAGCTACCAAAGTATCTCGTGCATCCTTTTAACTCCCAAAGGCGAAAAAACTGTCATCAACTTTCGTACTCCCCACCAACAAATTTTTTCCAGCGACCGAGAGCGACGAGGACTCTTGCGGACACAGGCAGTTTTCTTGGGGAACTTGTCAGACGTGAGTTACACCCAAAAAGTCGAAACTGTCCAATTTTTTAAAAAGAACGAAAAATTTATCTTTGCCAACTTTGGAGCTGAAGACTGTAACCGTTCGCGTGAGCAAATTCATGAGCTGCTGCAATACATCGATGTGCTGATCGTCAATGGCCACGAATTTGCCGACATCATGAAAACCCCATACGAAAAAATCGACTTTGACTCCAACCTCTATTACTCGCTTAAAGCTCCCAATCTCAAGGCACTGATTATCACTCGAGACAAAAAAGGTAGTAACGGCTATGCAGCCGAGGGCTTTTACTATCAGGTAGCAGTTGAACCTCCAAATCTTGTCGATAGCACTGGCGCCGGCGACGCATACACTGCCGGATTTATCAGCTCTTACCTGAAACATCAGCAGATATCACAAGCTATGGAAGCCGGCGCCAAGTATGCCGCTACAATCTTGGCCAAAATTGGAGCAAACTGATATGAGGGTTAAACATATCCTGATTTTTCTCGGAATTACGCTTTCTCTTCCCATTATTGTGGTGATTGCCAAGCGCTTTTTTGGAATCCATATTCCGCTGGCTTCGCTTATTCTCACGTTTGAAGGAGCACTTACCTACTTTATTGTCGTGACGCTGTTTCTTATTATCATGCTCATACAACTGGAAAGCGAGCGTGATCGATCTCTTGCGGTTGCCGGTACAGAGGCTAAATTCCAAGCACTTTTTGA